>CALVIR010000021.1 GCA_944331915.1 uncultured Bacilli bacterium
GGGTTTCTTTCCAATTTATAACAAACTATTAAAATTTATAAAATTACTATTGACTTTTAATAGTTAGTCTCCTTATTTTTTAATGACCTGGAGTTGGACACTGTATGTTGGTACAGTTAGCACTAGGGTCGGTTGTAATACAATTCCTATATATATAGGCAATATTATATGGTCCTTGATGATATGGGCTATGATTCTTGAACTCTGTTACATAAACTTTATAAGAATAGTTACCAGCATCACCTAAGTAATATAATTTAGTTCCTTGATAAATTGAACTATATGCCCCTTTTCCATCCGGTTGATCATATACAGCAGTTGTAAGCTTAGCGGTAGTAGATGTACGACAAGGATATAAAGCCGGACAAGCAGTTGGATTATCTTCACTACAACAACTACAAGCTTGACTACAGCCATTATTTGTAACTACAGCAGGACAACTTACACCTAAGAAGGTATCTTTCTTATATTGAGTACTTGTCGCATATTGGGCTCCAGCATTACAGTCACAAGCTCCATAAGCCCCACATATTAGTCCTCCATCATTTACGGTACTACTACATTGGTTATAAACTGTATAGTTTCTAGTCGTACAACTAACATTACCACTTTTATCACTTACACAGGCAGCCATGGTTCTTGTTGTTCCGTTATAAGAACTAAAGCCTCCTGAGATATTACTTTGACTCGTTGTATATGTATTTGGTGTACAACTTGTTCCTCCAGTTGTAAAGCAGTATTTATCTACTCCACTTCTTCCATCACTAGCACTAATAGAATAACTTATATTAGTTGTATTATAACTACCATTAGTACTACCTACTACTAAGTTAATACTTGGTCCTTGATTATCTACTTTTACGGTCGTACTACAACTTCCAGTATTTCCAGCTGCATCTATTACATACCCGCGCCAAGTTGCACCACTTGTATTTCCTTGACTGACACTAACTGTACCATTATAACTAGCACTACCTGAGGTTGTTAAGCCATAATTTGCTACACCACTATAACTATCATTTCGATTTAAGGTTAATGTTACATTAGACTTATACCAGCCGTTACTACCACCAGTACCACCTACGCTAATTGAACAAGTTGGAGCAGTAGTATCTACTTTAACAGTATTACTACAGCTGTTTGTATTACCGGCAGCATCCATTATATAGCCGCGCCAGGTTGTACCCGTCGTGTTTCCTTGACTATTACTTGTACTACCATTATATGTTGTACTTGTTGAGGTTGTTAGACCATAGTTTGCAACACCACTTAAGTTATCATTTCTTCCTAAAGATACAGAAGCATTTGAACGATACCACCCATTATTTCCGCTCGTACCATTAAAGCTTACACTACAAGTTGGAGCAGTGGTATCTACTTTGACATTTGCACTACAACTAGCGGTATTTCCAGCAGCATCTTTGACATAGCCGCGCCAGGTTGTTCCTCCAGTATTGCCTTGACTAGCGCTAGCTGTACTATTATAAGTGGCACTACCTGATGTTGTTAAGCCATATTGATTAACACCACTTAAATTATCGTTTCTATTAAGAGTTAGCGTAACATTTCTTTCTTTATACCACCCATTATTACCACTTGTTCCACTAGCACTTACACTACATGTTGGGGCAGTGGTATCTACTTTGAAAGTACTGCTACAACTACTTACATTACCAGCATTATCCATAACATAACCTCGCCAAGTTACTCCACCTGTATCACCTTGACTGGCTGTAGTTGTACCATTATAAGTTGTACTTGTTGAGGTTGTTAGGCCATAACTTGCAACACCACTTAAGATATCTAAGTGTGATAATGATAAGCTTACATTATTTTGTTTATACCAGTCATTATCTCCTTTAGTACCTGATAAATATACAGCACAACTTGGAGCAGTGGTATCTACTTTTACACTAACACTACAACTATTGGTATTACCAGCGGCATCTTTGACATAACCATACCAGGTTGTTCCTGCAGTATTAACTTGACTATCACTAGCTTTACTATTATATGTTGCACTACTTGAGGTTGTTAAACCATATTGAGTAATACCACTTAGATTATCAGTTCTATTTAAGGATAAAGCAACATTTGATCTATACCAATCATTATTTCCAATTGTTCCACTAGTACTAATATTACATTCTGGTTTGGTTTTATCAATATAGTATTCTTTTGAAACTGAGGTACATGAATTACCATGAGAGTCATAAGCCACTACTTTAATTTGCGTTTTTCCTTCATCACTGATAGTAAATTTCGGATTAACTGCTCCTACATAGTCTTCCATAGACACGTAGTCGCCACCATTAAGTCTATAACTAACCTCAAATCTATAGGTGTTTTCTGGCACTTTTATATCAATATCTATATTTTTATTAGTCCAAGTTTCTCCAGCGACACTATTATTAAACTCTACATTAGCACAATCAATTCCTTCATAGATTGAATATTTACCTGATTCTCTATCGCCCCTATTACCACTTGTATCAATTGCATAACCAATTATTGTATATAGACCTTTTTCGGTTAAATTAATTGTTACCTCACCATTATAAATTTGATAATCACTATCATAGTAAGTTTCTCCTTCTTTAACAATGACATAACGGTAACTTGCCACTCCAATATTATCTGTTACCTCCATCTTTACGGTAATTGCTTCAGTGCTAGACTCTTTGTTAGGAGTGAATTTAATTACGGGATCTGCTTCATCTTTAGATGTTTCATAATTATCATTGTCACAAATTAAGGTTACATAATATTGATATTCATCATTAGTGATTTTCTGAGCAGTGACAGTACTACCTTCATAATCACAATCATGATCATTTCTGTCTTTTACCGGATCAATATATCCTTCATCGATTAAAGTTTTTAAAGTAACTGAGTTAGTTTTCCCAATTTCTTTTGGTAACTCTGATCTATAATCAGCAAAATAATCTCGTCCTGATAAAACAACCATATCTTCTTGTGATACATAATAGCTGTTATTTGCTCTATTTAATATTGAGGATATTGAGAAATACCCAAGAGTAAATAATAAGCCTATTATTACTATTGTCACTAGTAACTCTACCATTGTAAATCCTTTTTTCGTCTTAAGCACAATTACCAACTCCTAATGTTTTCTTATCGCTTATATTTTCTATTTACTATTATAATAATAGCACACTTTTATAATCCAAACAATTGTAAATTTTAATAATAAATATTTTATTCATAACATAATATTTATTAGGTGATTTTAATGGATTATATTAAAAGTCTAGCAAAGAGTTTTATTATTACTATTGTCAGTATTTTCGTATCATCCCTTCTTCTTACTTGCCTATATTATTTTAATGTTATAGGTAGTAATGTCTATAATGTAATGAAATTAGTAATAATTCTAGGAGCTATTTTTATAAATAGTATTATTTTAGGAAGAAAATCTAAGAAATATGGTTTAGTAGAAGGATTAAAACTAGGAGGATTATTTCTTATTGTTATGATTATTACTTTAGCTTTTACGGATGGAGAATTTGGGGTAAGAACTTTTATTTATAGTTTTATTATTTTATTAACAGCAGGCGTTGGAGGCGTTATTGGGATTAATAAAAAAACATCTCACAGCAAGAAATGAGATGTTAGGTTTCTTTTATAATTGCTTCTAAGTATTTAATTTCTTTTTTCAAGAGTCTTCTTCTACTAGCAAAGGATGAAGGCATAATCTTTAACAGTTGTTTTTTCATCGTTAACTCATTTAGGTAATATTCTTTTACTAAAGGTTCTTTTTTAGTCATTAAAACTGGCCCTAAGAATAGTTTTTTATAGCTGTAGTATTTTTTACCTTTAGTAAAGACCATTATCTGATAGATTTTATCTTTATCTTTAACAACATACTCATCACTAATATAGTAACCATAACGTCTAAGTTTTCTTTTAACGGCGATAGTATAATTATTAGGCGATAAGATAAAAGTGGTGATATATTTTAAATATTTTCTACCTCTATCAATAATCTTATTAATAGTTAAGCCTCCCATACCGGAGATGGTAACAACATTAATTCCTTTTTTATAGGCATCTAGGCCGTCTGCTAAAATTAGTTCTATTTTATCTTCTAAATGATAATTAGTAATATTAGCTTTTGCCATTTGTAAAGGTCCTTCTTTATTATCAGCAGCAAGGGCTTTTTTGATAGATCTTTCTTTGATTAGGTAGATACTAAGAAGAGCATGATCACAGCCAATATCTAACGGATATGAAGAAAGGGGTACTAAGTCCCCTATTTTTTTTAAACGTTCATTTATCTTCATTAGTCTGTTAAAAAGTCCTTTAATTTTCTTGATCTTGAAGGATGTCTTAATTTTCTTAAGGCTTTCGCTTCTATTTGTCTAATTCGCTCTCTAGTTACCCCAAAGATTTGTCCCACCTCTTCAAGAGTACGACATTGTCCATCATCAAGACCAAATCTTAGTCTTAAGACTTTTTCTTCTCGATCAGTTAAAGTTTGAAGGACACTAGCAAGCTCTTCTTTTAACATTTCTTCAGTTGTATACTCTTCAGGTCCAACCGTTCTTTCATCTTTAATAAAGTCTCCTAAATGAGAATCATCTTCTTCCCCAATTGGGGTTTCTAAAGCGACAGGATCTTGACTTATTTTATAGACCTCACGAACTTTTTCGACAGGAATTTCTAACTTAGCAGCAATTTCTTCATCAGTTGGTTCTCTATTTAATTCTTGCGTTAATTGTCTTTGAACCCGAGCTAGTTTATTAATTGTTTCGACCATATGAACAGGTACTCTGATTGTTCTTGCTTGATCTGCTATTGCTCTTGTAATCGCTTGTCTTATCCACCATGTTGCATAGGTTGAAAATTTATAACCTTTAGTTGGATCAAATTTTTCAACTGCTTTCATAAGGCCAATATTACCTTCTTGAATAAGATCTAGGAAAAGCATTCCTCTACCAACATATCTTTTGGCAATGGAAACAACAAGACGAAGGTTTGACTCTGCTAAAATACGTTTAGCATCTTCATCATTTTCTACGGCTCTTGCAGCATACTCAAATTCTTCATCACTAGTAAGTAAAGGAATACGTCCTATTTCTTTTAAATACATTCTAACTGGATCATTTATCTTAATGTCTTTTGATAAAGTAAGATCTTCAGTCTTTGTATTTTCAGTAATTTCTGCACCACTAGCATCATCGGTTCCATCATCACTGACAATATCGATTCCAGCTTCTACTAAACTGTTATATAAATCATCAAGACTATCACTATCAATATCTAAGCCTTTTAATTCATCTGCTAATTGTTCATAAGTAATAAAACCTTGTTTTTTTCCTAAATTAATAAGTTTAGTTTTGCGTTCATCCATTGTTTTTATTTCTTCTACCATTACTATTTCTCCCCTATTCTTAGTTTTCTAATCTCTTCCGCATATTTCACTTGTTCTAATGGATCATGGGTATTTTTTATTTTTTCTTCTAATTTTTTGATAGATAGTTTTATATTATATTCTCTTATAACTTTAAAGTAATCAAATAATTCACTTTTAGTTATTTCTTTTTTTAAATCTAAACTAATGATTTCTGCTAAGAGATTAACTAACTCTACTTTAGGTGTAAGGTAAGTATAAAAGTCAGCTTCATTAACAAAGCCATAAGTATGATAATAATAAACAATTTCACTTTCTAATGCCCTTAAGGCCTCAGTAGGAAAAACTAAATGTTCTTCTTCTACTAAATCAATTATTTCTTGTTTATTTAACATATAGTATATGATACTAAAACTTGCCTTTTGATACTTATCTTTTTCTTTTCTTGGTGCTGTTTTCTCCCTTATAACTATCGGTTCTTTTACTTCCTGTTTAGTTATTAGGTCCTGAAAACTTTTTTCTAGGGTATTATACCCTATTTCATAGTTTTTTGCAAGTTCTTTTAAAATAATTTCACGTCTAATTGGATCATTTATCTTGACAAGCTCTGCTAAAACCTCATGAATATAGTTAGCTTTTTCTTCACTACTAGCCATATTATGTTTATTTTTCAAGGCTTCTATTTTAAAATCACTGTAATATATAGCAGTTTTTATTAAGTTTCTAAATGCCTCTTCCCCATATTTTAGGATATAGCTGTCAGGATCTTCATTATCTTTTAAGGTTATTACTTTTGGATCAAGTCCTTCTTTTTGGAAGAGCTCCCCTGCGGCTAAAGTTGCTTTAACGCCTGCTTCATCACCATCGAAACAAAGAAGAATATTAGTTGATAGTCTTTTTATATCTTTAATATGATCACTAGTTAAAGCTGTACCCATAGTAGCAACAGTATTTTTAACGTTTATGGTACTAGCTCTAATAATGTCCATAAAACCTTCCATGATTATAATCGATTTATCAACTCTCACTTTTTCTTTTGCTATATGATAATGGTATAGCAACTTGCCTTTTTTAAAGAGTTCTGTTTCTTTAGTATTAAGATATTTATTTTGTTTACCACTAGTTATAATTCTCCCGCTAAAGCCAATAACTTTACCTGATAAATCATGAAGAGGAAACATAAGTCTATTGTGATATAAGTCATAGTCATTAACGGTTAGGCCGACTTTGTTTAAAAGGTCTAAGGAGTAACCTTTTTTAGTTAAGAGCTTTGTTAAATCATCATGACCACTAAGAGAAAATCCTAGTTCAAATTCTTTAATGATATCTTTATCAATATGTCTATTCTCCAAATAAGTTCGTGCTGCTTCTCCTTCTTTACTCATTAAATTATTTTGATAAAATTTATTAGCTAGATTATAGATATCATACCATTCATCATATTTAGTAGATGCTTTCTTTGTTTTAAGACCTTTAATTGTGATACCAACACGAGCTGCTAAATCATGAAGGACTTGATTAAAGTCTTTGTGTTCATATTCCATTAAAAAGGTAAAGACGTTCCCTGTCGCATGACAAGAAAAACAAGTATAAATTTGCTTTTCTCTTGATACACTCATCGAAGGATTAGTATCATCATGAAAAGGACAAACACCGAAATAGTTTTTACCTCGTTTTTCAAGAGGAATTTTTTCACTAATAATATCAACAATATCATTTTTACGACGAACTTCGTTAATTAGATCTTGATTATTCATTATTTTTCCTCCTTTATTTTAACAAGGTTTAAAAGACGCTAAATATATTAACGTCTTTTGACAAAATCTTTATGCTTATCGAATAATATTTTGGAAACAAAGTAATCTCCTGTACTTTCATCGTAGATTCTATTTTTAAAGTATTCTGCTTTAATATCAGCAGGAGCATTATCTAAAGTAATTTCTGTAAAGCCTAAAGAGGTTATATAACTAAGAAAATCTTTCATAATATCTTGAGCTTTTATTCTACCATATAAAACATCTTGGTCAGCAAAAAATTGTCCTAGTGTCAGAAGCTTATTAGAAATATCTTCATCACTTTTATTTTTTATACCAGTAATTGCTAGTTTAAAAGTCATTTTTTTCTTATCGAAGGTGTCTAAAGAGATTAAGTCTAACTCAACCATTGTATTAGCAATATTTTTATTAACTTGACTAAGCGTATTGTAATTAATAGTTAGATAAGCTAAATCTTCTTCTCTACTGACACAGCCATCTAGGACCTCTATATTCTTAGCATATAATTCTAAATAAGTTTTGCGACATGGTTTAGCAATACCTAAAAATCTAAAATCTTCAAGATTATCAAAATTTGTAGCTACCATAGGTATTTTTTTACTACTTATTTCTATATTATCGGCATCAGATGTTGTCATTATTATGGCTCCAATCTATTTGGTCCTCTAAATAATAACATAGATTCTTTTAAGGAAGGTAGACCCAATAATAACATTGTTAAACGGTCAATTCCAAGACCAAAACCACCATGAGGAGGACAGCCATATTTAAAGAACTCTAAATAGAATTTAACATCTTCACTTAACCCTTTTTCTTCAGCTTGTTGCTTTAATATTTCATAACGATGTTCTCTTTGAGCACCAGTGGTAATTTCTATTCCTTTCCAAATTAAATCATAACCTTCTGGGACATCATTTTTCCGCATATGATAGAAAGCTCTTTTATCTTTTGGAAAGTCTGTGATAAAGATAAACTCTGAATTAAACTCTTCCATGGCATAACGATAAGCAAGACGTTCTGCTTCACTAGTGGTATCAACGCGCTCTTCAGGACTAACTTTATAACCATAACGTTCTTCTAAAATATCGTATAAATCGTTTAGTTTAATTCTTGGGAAAGGTTTATTAGGAACAACTACCTCTACTCCATATAATTCTTTTATTTTATCATGATATTTCTCATCAATAACTGCTAAAGCTTTCGTTAATAATTCTTCTTCTAACTGCATGACCTCTTCGTAAGAATCGATATAAGCAAATTCAATATCAAAACTAGTAAATTCCGTCGCATGACGATTAGTATTGGAGTTTTCTGCTCTAAAAACAGGACCTACCTCAAAAACACGATCAAAACCACTTGCTAAAGCCATTTGTTTATAAAATTGGGGAGACTGTGCTAAATAAGCTTTCCGATCAAAGTATTTAATTTCAAATACTTCAGCCCCACTTTCACTAGCAGTACCAATTAATTTAGGAGTATGGATTTCCCTAAAGTCTTTTGCATACAACTCTTCTCGAAGAGCTTTAACTAAATCACTTTGGATTTTAAAGATTGTCCCATTATATTCATTACGCAAGTCTAAGAAACGATAGTCAAGACGTTGATCAATAAGTTGGGCTTTAAGGTCATGAATATTAATAGGTAGCTCTAAAGCACTAGTACTAGTAACCTCAATTTTAGTTGGAATTAATTCCATCCCATTTAATTTTACTTTAGGATTTTCTTTTAAAACTCCTGTTATTTTTACGGTACTTTCTAAAGATAAGTTGTTAACTATTTCTACTAAGTCTTTATTTTCTTCAGCACTCTTTTCAATTGTCACTTGAACTTTACCTTTCGAGTCTCTTATAACTAAGAATTGGACCCATTGTAAATTTCTAATATTTTCTACAAAACCACTAATTTCAATGGTCTGATCAAAATAATTATTTAGTTTATCAAAAAATATTTTACTCATGATTTTCCTCACTTTCACTATGTTCATCATCATCTAAATGTTCATCAAAATAATAAATTAAGTATTCAAGCATTATCTTTTCTTCTTCTTTAGTTTTATTGTTTTTTATTGTTACTAATCCTTCATTTAAATCTTCACTATTTAATATGATTAAGTAACTACTATTAAAGTAATCAGCACGCTTAAACTGACTTTTTAAATTTCTACCTGTATATTCAGTTTCAACTCGAAAGCCAGCCATTCTAAGTTCATTAGCAATATAGATTGCATACTTTTTCTCTTCTTCGTTAATATACATGACAAAAATTTCAGCATTGTCTTTTAAAGGTAGTTTAATATCTCTTTCTCTTAAAGTAAGCACTAAGCGATCTAGTCCCATCGCAAAGCCAACACATGGGGTATCTGGTCCTCCTAAGTCTCCAACTAAATTATCGTAACGGCCTCCCGCTCCTAATGCTAGTTTTCCATCTTCACACATTATTTCAAAGACAGTATGATTGTAATAATCAAGTCCTCTTACTATTTTATCATCAACTACATATTTTACCTCTAAGATATCAAGATATTCTAAAACTTTATCTAAGTAGTCTTTACTTTCTTTATTTAAGTAATCTAAAACACTAGGAGCTTTTTTAAAGAATTCTTTAGAACTATCAACTTTACAATCGATAATTCTTAAAGGATTTTTATGGAATCTATTTTTACAATCCTCACATAGTTCATCTAAATAGGGTTCAAAGTATTTTTTTAAAGCTTCACGATAATTATCACGAGACTCTTTATCACCTAAACTATTTATATGGATAACGACATCATTTAAACCTAACATTTTCATAAGGTTATAGCTAAGAGAAATAACCTCAGCATCCATCATCGGATCACGGCTTCCTAAAACCTCAACTCCAAATTGGGTTAATTCTCTATTTCTACCTAATTGAGGTCTTTCATAACGATACATTGTTCCATTATAATATACTTTTACCGGCAAATTATGAGTTCCATACATTTTATTTTCAATAAAGCTTCTAACAACGCCAGCGGTTCCTTCTGGTCTTAAAGTAAGGCTTCTATCGCCTCTATCTTTAAAGTCATAAGTTTCTTTCGTTACGATATCAGAGGTATTACCAATTCCGCGATGGAATAGTTCACTTGCTTCAAACAATGGGGTTCTAATGTAATTATAATTATATTTTTCCATCATTGAATCAATAAGTTCTTCAACATATTTCCAAATTCTTGCCTCTTCATCTATTATATCTACAGTACCTTTAGGTTTTATAATCATAATACCAGTCCTTTCTTCTTTTCTTATTATAGACTAAAACATCTTGAAAACCAAGAGTATTTTTTATTAATATTAATTCACTGTCCTCAGTTTATCATTATGAACAAATGTTTGTCAATCCTTTTTTCACTTTTATGAAAAGGAAAAGGCTATCATTAATTGACAGTCTTTTCTCTAAAATTTCGGTGCTAAAGTTAACGTTATTTCTGCTCCTTTTGTAACCTGTGTTCCTTCTGCAAGACTTTGAGCAGTAACATAACCATTACCTTCTAATTTAACACTGAGTCCTAAAAGACGCAGGATATCTTCCGCTTGTTTACTAGAAAGTCCTATTACATTAGGAATCAAAAGGTTATCACCATTTGTTATTAAAAATACTTTTGTCCCTGATGTTATCATTTCTCCTTTATTAGGATATTGATTTATAACTTTATCACCACTACCAATAACAGTAACATTAAGATTCATACTTTCAAGTTCGCTTTTAGCAGTTGTAACAGTTTCATTTTGGTAACTTGTTAATTCATATTCTGTAATTTCATCAGTACTAGTACTTTCAGGATCTGTCCCATAGTATTTACTAATATTAACGACAATATCTTTTATCGCTTGCCAAATAACTTTTTGATTACCTCCTTCTGGTCTTTTAACAGAAGCATAAATAATAACTTTTGGATCATCTTTAGGGTATATTCCGGCAAAAGAAGAAATAATATCACTAGCGCCGGTTAAATAACCACTACCATCTTCTGATGCTATTTGGGCAGTACCAGTTTTACCAATCAAATCATAACCTTCAAGACGATATCCTGTACCTGTCATTCCTGAGGTATTAACTGTATCCCACATTAAGTCTTTAATTTTATTAACCGTAGTTTCACTAGCCACAGTATCAACCTCAGTTCTTTTACCTTCATAAACTACCTCACCTGTATCAGGATCAACAATTTTTTCAACTAAATATGGTTTTAACATGACACCCCCATTAGTTAAAGAGGTTAATGCTTGAATGTTTTGGACAGGAGTTGTCGTTATACCTTGTCCAAACCCAGCATTAAAGATTTCGGTTTCATATTTAAAGTCAATCTTGCCTTTCGCTTCATTAGGCAACTCAATTCCTGTTTTTTTACCAAACCCTAATTTCTTAAAGTAGCTTCTTAAGATATCAGCAGAAAGATGGCGATCAATTAAGTTAATAACTCCAACATTACTAGATAAAGCAAAACCACGATCAAAGGTAATATCACCCCAACCAGCCCGGTTCCAGTCTCCTATTTCGGTGCCATCACTAGTCACATAAACACCAGAATGATAAGTTTCATTGCCATCATATGTACCTTGTTCCATCGCTGCCATATAAGTAAATATTTTCATCGTAGATCCTGGTTCATAAGGAGAGGCGACATTAAGATCCAAATAATTAGTAATATTTCTAACATTAGGATCAAAAGATGGTGAGGTACTAGAAGCAAGAATAGCTCCAGTAGAAGCATCTGCAATCATAATCGTAAACCATTCATAATTATAGTTTTCTTCCGCTTCATTTAAAGCTTGTTCAACAAAGAACTCTATACTACTATTAATCGTTAAATAAATATCTTTCCCATCACTTGCGTCTTTACTTATTTCATTAGTTCCGGCTATTTTATAACCTCGTAAATCTTTTTGATAAGTAATATAACCATCTTCTCCTTTTAAAGTAGAGTCATAATACTTTTCAATTCCCATTTCCCCTTTTATAGTTGTCTCTTCTTCTCCATCTTCATTAGTGGTTGTATCATCTTTAGCATATCCCAAAACATAAGAAGCAAAGTCTCCTTTTGGATAGTATCTTTTGTAACTTTCAATAAAATCTATCCCTGGTAAATTTAAAGCTTCGATTTTCTCTTTTGTAAGTTCAGTTAACCCTTTACCAGCACTACCAAATTCTGTTTGATAAATACCTTCTTTTGCCAAATATCCTAGTATTTCTTCTTCACTTATTCCTAAGATAGGCGCAAGCTTACTAGCCGTTTCTTCTTTATTTACAACATGTTTGGGATTATCAGGATCTGTTGTTCTAGATTCATCTAAATAGGCAATTAGTTTATATGATGAGACATTCTGCGCTAAAACCTCATTATCAGCACTATAAATCGTTCCTCTTTCGGCTTGGATTATATCTGTTTTGGTCGTCCTTTGTTTTGCTAAAACTTGTAAGTTTGTATCATCTATTTCCGTCGCAAGAGCAAGTTGTGCGAGTCTTGCAATCATCACTGCAAACAAAAAAAGAGCAACAGCGGTAACTATTTTACTATATCTAATATTATTACTTGTTCTCTTTTTCTTCTTCAAAATACCACATCCTACTCATCGATATTTTTTATATTATCATTATTATAGCTCAAACCTTGCTCTTTCGCAACCTCTTCTATTTTATCTAAAGAGGCAAGTTCATTTATTTTCATAGATAAACTTTCATTAGTTTTAGTTTGTTCTGTTATTTCTTTTTTCTGTTTCTCAACCTCGAAATTAATTTTAGCTAGTGTCGCTTTGGAGAAGACGATTGTAAGAGGAGCACTAACTGCTAAAACAATCGCAAAAGTATAGATTAAACGTTCAAATTTACTTAACTTAACTCTTTTTTTAACAGTTCTTTTCATCTTAACCCTCCTCTTTTTATTTTACTTTTTCTATAACTCTAAGTGTAGCACTATGAGCACGTCTATTTTGTTCTAATTCTTTTTGACTAGGTTTAATTCCCTTTTTCGTAATTAATTTAAAGTCAGGTAATTTATCTTTAGGAACATTAGGTAACCCTCTTGATATTTGATCAATTTCACTAACACATCTAAACTTATTTTTTACAATTTTATCTTCTAAAGATTGAAAGGTAATAACCGCAATCCTTCCTCCTACATTTAGTAACGACAAAGCATCATCTAAAGATTTTTCTAAGACCTCTAATTCTTTATTAACCTCTATTCTTAAAGCTTGAAATATCTGTTTAGCCGGATGTTTTTTTATTTTTTCTTTATAAGGAACAGCACTCTTAATAATATCTACAAGTTCTAAGGTAGTCTTAATTTCTTTAGTTTCTCGATATTTAACTATAGATAAAGCTATATTACTTGCAAATTTACTTTCTCCATAGTCTTTAAAAATCTTCTTTAAGTCTTGATAACTATAAGTATTAACAATAGTTTTAGCAGTTAAAGGATTATCTTGATCCATTCTCATATCTAAAGGAGCATCTTGATGACAACTAAATCCCCGATAATCTTCATCAAGTTGCGGACTAGATACCCCTAAATCATAAAGAATAGCATCTACCCCACTAATATTTAATTTTTCTAAGTTT
Source organism: uncultured Bacilli bacterium (assembly GCA_944331915.1). Classification (GTDB taxonomy): domain Bacteria; phylum Bacillota_I; class Bacilli_A; order RF39; family UBA660; genus Onthousia. The sequence goes on from CALVIR010000021.1 coordinate 13,732, forward strand.
TCTTTTAAGTATACAAAGTTAGAATCAATAATGTCAAAGTTATTCCCAATTTTTTTAAGTTTTTCTCTACTGTATTTTAGGGCTTCTTCATCTTGATCAAAGGCGATTAGTCGCCCCTTTTTAATTCTTTTTAATATTTCACTACTATGTCCAGCAAAGCCTAAGGTCATATCAACAACGATACTATCCTCTTTTAAATTAAGAGATTCTATCGCTTCATTAAGTAAAACTGATTCATGCATTATATCTTCTCCTCAAATAGGCCTTCAGCAATATCTGACAAATCTTTTGTAGCAGAATTCATAAACTCTTGGAAGGCTTCTTCATCCCATATTTCTAATCTATCAATAGTCCCTATTATAACACAGTTCTTAGTTAAATTAGCATAATTTATCAGAGGACTAGGAATATTTATCCTTCCTTGCTTATCAAACTCTATAGCAGTAGCACCAGACATAAAGAAACGATTAAAGCTTCTTGCATCTTTTTTAGTAAAGGGTAAACTCTCAAGTTTTGAAACAATATTTTGAAAAGACTCTGTATGATAAACATATAAACAGTGCTCAATCCCCCTTGTTATCACAAAGGATTCACCGAGCATTTCACGATATTTAGCTGGAATTATTAGTCGTCCTTTCTCATCAATAGAATGATGAAATTCTCCCATAAACATATTTATCCCCCACTTTTCACCACATTCTACCACTGCTTAATTATATACTAACTAAAAAGTTAAAAAATGTAAACTAAAACGCTCATATTTTTTACGACAAATAATATACTTTACACAAAATTATGTCAAATAAAAAGAACATCCTAAATAAGGTGTTCTATTGATTTATTGAAGGGAAAGAGTGAAAGGATTCTGCAAAGTTCCATCACCATTTACAATTTGCACGTTAGATTTTAGATTTATAGATGGCCGGACGCCGTTCGCAATGGACGGATTGCTGCGGTTCGCGTTGCCACTGTTGTCCACGTACCACACGTTAGACGCACTATATGGTGTTATGGTCCAATAATATGTATTGTTACCATATCTATCAAATTGTCCTGCCATTAATTCTCCTAAGCGTAGTAATCCTACCTTTGCTGTTGTCGTACTTGATGTCAGAATATTATCCGTAGTATTTGTATATTTGGCTAGTTTATATGAGGCACCACTTCCTGCTGTTCCCAAATACCATGTTGTCGCATCTTCTATCATTGCTATATCTTCATCAGTCAAATAGCCATTTCCCGTATTCAAATAGTCATTATTCAAAAATGTTCCTATTGTATTAGTACTTGAAAATGTTGCATTACTACCAAAAGCATTTGTTACAAACGTCCCTTCACTCTTTAACGGTTCTGCACTGACTATTTTAGTACCACTACCATTTTCATGACTTACTATTCGATATAGATTATTTTCGCCACTACCAAATCTTATGTATTCTCCACTATATCTACTGGAAAGTAGTGTTCCTGATAGATTAGTATCATTATCGCCATTTAAGCGATAAGGGTTATCTATCGTTCCATCACCATCTACGATACGAACGCTAGATTTTAGATTTATAGATGGCCGGACGCCGTGCGCATCGGACGGATTGTAGCTCGCGTCGCCATTGTAGAGCACGCACCGCACGCCAGACGCACTATAAGGAGTGATACTCCACCAATTAAGTCCGTTGTTTAAATAACCATTTCTATAAGTAGCACCACTATAACTCATAGTATATTCATATATATTTAAAAGCCCTACCGCATCAGTTACCATTATAGTAGACTCAGGCTTACTTGCAGATGTAGTTAATGTAGCATTCCATACGCTATCCATCTTTATAAATTTCTCTGGTTCTCTTAAATTACCCAAAAAACCATCCACACTCGTATCATTTAACCACTCTTCCATATAACTACCTTCAAATGCTGTATTACCACTTGCATTATATGGGATTGCACTTATATTCCATTGTGTCACTAATTTAACACTATTATCGCTTGGATCTATACTTACAGCTCTCCACAACTTACCACTATACCAGATATAGTTATTTGGATCTGTTCCTGTTATAAATGTCTGATCTGAATCACTTGTATTTATCGCTCCATTTTCTCCTACTCCTGCAAGTAATACATCTGCAACTTTCTCTCCTCTTGGTTGTGATGCTTCTATTCTAAGTTTAGCTTTAAAGACTTTACCACTTGCTTCCTCTGTTGTCGCATCATAGTCAATCCAAATTCTTAAAGTATAAGTATTTTTACCATCTACAGCTAATGAATCACTATCAACTACTCTATTAGGATTAACTCCCATCGTCGTTAAATCTTTCGCTTCTCCTAATGTCTCATTCTTCTCTAAACTATATCTTAAAGCACTATCAGGTATTCGCATCTCACCTTCACTTAATTCAATATCATCTAAGTAAACTGTATATTCAGTCTCAATATTGCCTTTATTTTCTACACTAAAGGTAAAACCATCTTGAGACATACCTACACTATCTTCTTCTGGTATTTGTCCTTCTAAAGTTATTTCATTATTTTCTGTTAAAATTAAATTTAAACTACCAGCTCTAACAATATATTCTTTATCTCCAGTTAACGTGGTAACTAAGTAAGCAAAAGTTGTACCAATCAAAAGAATTACCAATATTAGAATACTTATAATTAGAACCATTCTATCTTTCTTTAAAGACTCATTCATAGCTACACATCCTTACTATTATAATTTTAACATAGAAATTATTTTTCTGCCACAATTAATTTCTCTTATCCAAAAAATGATAAATAATAACTACCATAAAGTTAATTATTGCTTTAGCAAGAATAAAGTTTATATGTAAATTAGAAAAGAGTAATAAAGATAAGCCTTCAATTAAATAAAAACACATAATAACTGTTAAAGGACTATTTAGCTTTTTATTCTTCAAAAGATAAAGCAACAAACAAGATAAAATATAACTTATCGTTAGAGCTAGATAAATATTTAGATTAAATGAACCTAAAATAGAAAATACTAATAAATTAATTAAAGCTGTTAAAATAACTTTTTTATCTCTATTATACCAACTTATATGGTCTTCTTTCTCAATATAGTCACTAATTAACTTTATAAACTCTTCTTGACCACTTTGATACTCCTTAGGTTTAAAACTCTCTGCTTTTTTTATTACTTTATCTATCTTCGTAAAATCTTTCAAAGGAATAATATACCCTTCTTTTGTAAATTCATCTATTATCTGTTTTTGATGGTCATTTGTATGTTCTTTATATTTTGCAAGCCGAGGAGCAGCAATAACCGTTTTATGATACTTTAAAGCTCCTAAAATACTCCCTACCCCGCCATGAGTAATAACTAACTTAGCTTCTTTTAAGTATTTATCAAACTCCTCTTTTGAGACCTCAGTAAATATTTCCATATTCTTGCTTTTATATTTAGTAAACCCAGCTTGCACAACAACTTTATCTCTAATTGTTCCATCATCTATCGCCCGATCAATCGCTTTTAATAATCTTTCAAACCCTTTATCTTGCGTACCTAATGTAACAAATATCATTAAAAACACCTTCCCCCATAAGTCGCTTTTGGATATAATTTCTTCATACTAGGCCACTGAACAATAAATAAATTAGCTATATGAAACCTATAAAAAAGGCTACCTGTAATTGTTTTGGTAATAATATTAGCAAAAGACTCTATATATATTACTTTACTACCAAATATTCTTCCTATTGAACATATTGGTCCAGCTGTATGAGCCCCTGTTGTCACAATATAATCAGGATGATATTTAAAGTAATAGTATAGACTAATAAAGCAATTAATAAATAATTTAAAGGGATAAGTTAATTTATGATCTTTAGTTCCAAATAAAAGGTACCCCACCTTTTTATATTTCTTTTTCAAATCTTTATTAGCTTTCGTATTTTCAGTAATCAAAGAATAATCATAAGTTGTCATAATACTTTCAAGAGTTAACAATTCACTCAAATGTCCTCCTGTACTTGCCACAAACATTACTTTTTTCATTCTTCATCACCTTTTTTCTATAATCTTCTCCCATTTTAAAACCATATTATCAGAACTATAATTTTTAACTTTATATCTTCCATTTTTCCCTAATTCTTTTCTTTTATCTTCATTTTTCATTAAGTCTAACAATTTTTTCTCCATTGCTTCATAATTTCTATGTCTAATTAAATAACCATCTCTTCCTGATGTTATTATCTCTCTTGCTCCTTCAGCAGAATCAAATGCAACACATGGAAGACCATTACTCATCGCTTCTAATAAGACAATCCCAAAACTTTCTGTATAGCTACTCATAACATAAATACTAGATTTTTGCATTAGCTTCTCTATTTCATCACTATTTTTAAACCCATGAAGAGTTACATCACTTTCTAAATTATTATTTTTAATAAATTCTTCTAAACTCTTTCTTTCATCTCCATCCCCTACAATATCTAAATGCCAATCACAATGTCTATCTTTTAATTCTTTATATATTTTCAGTAAATCAAGATAACCTTTTTCTTTAGCTAGTCTACCTACCGTAATTAGATTTTTATAGATAAGTTTACTCATTCTCTTAGGAATATTATCTATTGAATTAGGAATATAAACACACTTACACTTATAATTAAGCATTTTCCGATTATAGAATCTATATAAGTCTTTAGATACTAAAACTAAATAATCTAACTTTTTAGCGCTTCTTATAACATCAGTAGCATATTTCATATTATTATGATGGTGATTATGTTCCCAGCCAATTTTAATTATATTATCATCCCCATATTCTCCTAACCACTCATTTAAAGTTGTCCTAGTAGAAATAACAATATCAGCTTTAGATTCTTTTAAGTATTTAACTATTTCCTTTTTTCTTTTATATAAAATCTTAACACTTTTTAATGACTCTTTAGCAAAATTAATTGGTTCTAATCTTTGTAAAGCTCTCTTCCATTCTTCTTTATTAGGATTTAACTTTTTATCTAACAAATATCTTACTTTAACTTTCTCATCCAATGAAAAGACTGGTTTGTCATATAATTTATAAATAGAGACAATTTCAACGTTATAGTTATTAGTTTTAACTAAAGAATTAGCTAAAGAGGTAATAGCTTTTTCAATTCCTCCATATCCAAGATGTAATGCTAAAATAGAAATTGTTTTCATAATGATTACCTCCTCTAATTATCTTTAGTATATATTAATTTTCTACTCAGTGCAACATTTAAAAGATAGCTAGACAAAATATTTATAGCTATCTTTATTATTAAATTTAATATTTGTATTTATCTCATTAAGTCCCATATTTTTAAGTCTTAATTTATATAAATATCTAATCTTCAATAAATAGTCTTTATCTGTTTTCACATGCTCCTCCTAACTATATTTAATAATATTTTTAAGCCGTCTTATTACTTTCTTTTCAATTCTTGAGATATAAGACTGACTTATTCCTAATAAATCTGCTACCTCTTTTTGCGTTAATTCATTATGTCCCATTAATCCATAGCGAAGAATAATAATATCTCTATCTCTTGGATTTAATCTCATCACCTCATCTAACATTAGTTTTTTATCTGTTTCTTCTTCAATATTTTTAGTTACAATATCACTTTCTGTTCCTAATATATCTTCAAGATGTAATTCATTACCTTCCGCATCTAAACTTAAAGAAGCATCAATACTAACCTCAGTTTTAGATCTTTTTATTTTTCTTAAATACATTAAAATTTCATTATCTATACATCTAGAAGCATAAGTAGCAAGTTTAATATTTTTATCAGTTTTAAAAGTATTTATTCCTTTTATTAAGCCAATAGTTCCAATACTAACTAAGTCTTCTAAGTCAACCCCGGTATTTTCATATTTTTTAGCTAAAAAGACAACCAATCTAAGATTATGTTCAATTAATTTATCTCTCGCATGAATATCTCCATCCGTAGCCATAACTAAGTAAGCTTCTTCCTCATCTTTTGATAATGGCTCTGGTAATGTATCACTACTACCTACATAAAAAATACTAAAACTACGGTCAAACAAGAATGCAATTAAATATAAAAGACTAATCATTTTAGTTCCTCCTCTATTAAATTAGGTAAGATACACTTTGCTCCTTTAATTTCTATCTCAACAGGACTAATTCCTAACAAGTATTTATTAGTAAGCAATTTATCATCCACTATCAATTCTCTAATCTCGATACATTTTAATAAGCCTGTATTATCTAAAGTCTTATAAGGAACAAAAATTACTTTTTCTTTATCAAGTACCAAGTCTTTATTGTTAATAATGATAATAGGTCTTTTCTTATAAGGATCTTTAACTGTATTACCTGTATCTAAGTAACCAAGAGTCTCAATATTAATGTCATTATATTTTATTATCACTTTATGTAATAAATTACGTTTTGCTTTTTCTTTTAAAAATGACTTATGATAAAGATAAAAGACTATTGGAGATGCGATAAGTATTAGTATTAGATTAATACTTGTTCCATCATGGACAAAGATAAAACCTACTTGCTTATAGCTAAATTGATTATTAAGAAAATAAATTAGTCCTCCTAGAATGATACTATTACCATATAAGCTTTTGATAAGGGTAAAAAACAATGACTTTGAGGTAATTTTAAAGGTAGCAAAGAGCATAATAATACTGACAACTATTTTAATTAAGAATAATGATATATTGTTTAGAGGTAGAAATAAAAGAAAAGTACTAAGACTACCAAGAAAGGAGCCTAAGAATAAAAATCTTTTTTTAGAAAATACTTTGCATTCAATACTTACTGACATTAAAAGAAGTAAATCAAACATGAAATTAATAAAGAAAACCAAATCGACATAGACTTTCATTTCTACCACCATTATCACTATACAAAAAAAGAAACGCAACTTTTGTCGTTTCTTAAGAATACTTCAAATTTATGCTAAGGCCAATGTGAATGGATTTTGAAGAGTCCCATCTCCCCCAGTTATAATCACGTTAGATTTTAGATTTAAAGCAGGACGAACACCAATAACAGTATTAGATACTGCGTGACCGCCTACTGCTTCAGGATATATATACCACAAATGATATTCATTTTTATATGGTGTTACCAAATAATATTCAATATTATTATCATAGATATTAAATTGACCAGACATTAATTCTCCAAGCCTTAACAGTCCAATTTTAGCAGATGTACTTGGTGCCATACTAATCATATCAATATCATGATATTTTGCTAACTTATAATTATCTATATAATCAACTTTGCCTAAATACCATTTTGTTTCATCTTCTATCATTGCTATATCATCAATTGTCAAATAACTGCTTTCAGTATTCAAATAGTCATTATTCAAAAATGTTCCTATTATATTTGTACTTGAATAGTTTATATTTCCATTGTTATCAAAAGCACTTGTTACAAATGTTTCTCCACTCTTTAATGGCTCAGCACTTGTTACTTTTGTGCCGATTCCATTTTCATGACTCACTATCCGATATAAATTATTCTCACCTACTCCAAACCTTATATATTCTCCACTATATCTTGTGTTTAACAACGTTCCTGATAAATCTGTATCATTGTCACCACTTAATCTATATGGCTTATCAACTGTACCCTCACCATCTACAATTTTAATATTAGATTTTAGATTTATTGTGGGTCTTACGCCAAAATTATTATAAGAAAATTTATCATCTGACGCTATTCCATAAGTATATATAAACCAAATGCTTGAAACGTCATAAGGTGTAATAGTCCACCAATAAAGTTCATTATTTAGATAACCACTATTGTAAGTTGTTCCACTATAACTCATCGTATACTCATAAATATTTAAAAGTCCTACAGGATCTGTTACCATTGTTGTTTCAGCAGGTTTTGTTGTATCTGTCATTACAGTTGCATTCCAAACACTATCCATCTTTATAAATTTCTCTGGTTCTCTTAAATTTCCTAAAAAACCATCAGCACTTGTATCATTTAACCATTCTTCCATATGGCTACCTACAAATGCTGTATTATTCTCTTCATTAAATGACACTGTGCTTATATTCCACTGAGTTATTAGCTTAACACTATTATCACTTGGATCTATTGACACTGCTCTCCATAACTTACCGCTATACCAAATATAGTTATTTGGATCTGTTCCTGTTATAAAGGTCTGATCAGGATCACTTGTATTTATCGCTCCATTCTCTCCTATATTCATCTTTATAACATCTGCTACAGGTCCTTCTATTTTTGCTTCTTCAAACAAATGGCCATTACTAGGTAAAGCTAAATCATTATAATCTAGTCCTACTTGTACTCCTAAGGTAATTGTTGCATTATTACCAGAATTATTAGTCACCCTTATCTTATAAACATTACTAGCTCCAACACTACCATCTGCTTCCAAATTAACTCCTGCTGCTAGAGGTGGCGTACTTAATCCATCTCCTGTTACATATCCAGCACTTACTCCATCGGGTAATGCTCCTATATAATAGAAATTAAATCTTGCAATTCTATTATTTGGATTACTTAAAGTAACTGTAAACTCTTTAGTTTCTCCACTATTAACACTAAGCGTATTTCCAATAGCTCCATCAATACTTAAATCATATGATAGTGTTCCCGTTACAATACTTATCGCGTTACTCTTTTCCTTGTTAACTGTAAACATCGCATAGGAATAATATCCACCTACTACTAGTAATGTTAATATAATGACTATTATCATATAAAGTTTACTAAATTTTGTTTCTAACAGTATTTTCTTCATTTTTTCACTCCTTTCATTTAACCACAAAAACTTGCTAACAAAAATCAATAGTTTTTATTAAATTCATTAAAAATTTCTAAAAGCTTAAATTTGAATATGCTAACGCAGACCTATTGCTAGGTCTTTTTTTAACTTATTAAGCAGCAAAAATTACCATATTTCTAATTCTTTATATTTCTTTTTTACTATTCCATAATACATTCTCAAAAATTTGTTTAATCCTGCTATTTTTGCTACTTTCTTTAATTTACCTTCATTTTCTTTTTTTATAATATATGATTTTAATTCATTATCTAATTTACAACTACTTTTTATGGATTTCATTACTTCGTATCCTGTTTTCCTTAAATACTTATTACCTCGTTTTGATATGTGCCTGAGTAACGGACAGTTTTAGAAAAGCTGTTGGAAAATAAAGAAAAAACAGATATAAAAGTACGACCAATAATGTA
>CALVIR010000022.1 GCA_944331915.1 uncultured Bacilli bacterium
ACAAAGTTCACCTTTGTTGCTTATCAATTAATAAAATCGGGATATCCAAACGGGATTTCATAATTTAAATTAACCCTTTATTTTAGAAAGTCATCAATAGTCATTAATCTTTTATCAATATCAGCAAGAGATATTTGCTCTTTTTCTATTTCTTTTTCCGCATCATTAGGTGTTTCTAACGTTTTATAAAGGAAAGCTTCAGTTAAACCTTTTTTATTAACGGTACTACCAGTAGAATAACGATCAACGATTGGTAATTCTGTTGATTTTATAATATTAACCTCACCATTTTTTAAACCAATATGATCTTTATTTGTTACAATAAAGGCTTTAATAATATGATATGGATTAGTTTTAACATCTCTAATTGTCATCAAACCTCTTCTTGCTCTTGTTGTACGTTCAAATTCGGTTAGTTTAACTCTTTTACCAGTACCTTTATCTGTTAGAACTGCTAAATAGTTAGTATCACTATCTGTAAAGTTACTGATACTGACAACATTATCATCTTTTAAGTTAATAGCTTTAACACCACTAGCTTTAATACCAACAATAGGTATTTCTTCTTTTAAAAACCATAGACCATAACCAAGATATGTTTCAATGAATATTTCTTTTTCTAAGTCTAACATTACAGAAATAACTTTATCATCACTTTTTAGTTTCATACAAGTACTAGGTTTAGAAATACGGGTTATCTTAAAGTCTTTTAATGGTGTTCTTTTAATCATACCATCTTTAGTACCAATAACAATATTGATATTTTGATTAAAGTCTTTAACAGGAATCGCTCCAATAATTTCTTCTTCTTGATCTAGAGGAACTAAATTGCTGACATGTTTACCTAAGTCTTTCCATTTTAAATCATATATTATATGAACCGGTAAATATAAGAAATTACCTAAGTTAGTAAAGACTAATAGAGTATCTAGAGTGTTCATTTCATAAATACCTAGTAAGTAATCATTTTCTTTTAGAGTTGTTTCTTCGTTATTGCTAGCACTATAACTTTTTAGACTAGTTCGTTTAATATAACCTTCTCTACTTAAGGTAACGATAACATCTTCTTTAGGTAACATTACTGAGGTATCAATTTTTATTTCTGTTATTTCGTCTTTAATTTCAGTAAGACGTGGTAGAGCATACTCATCTCTAACCTTTCTTAGTTCATCTTTCATAACTTTCTTTAGGACCGTTTCATTGCCAAGGATTGCTGTTAAGCCATCTATTATTTTTCTAAGAGTAGCAAGGCGTTCTTCAAGTTCAACAACATCGGTATTGGTTAAACGATAAAGTTGTAATGTTACTATCGCTTCAGCTTGGGCCATACTAAAGTCAAATTCTTTGACTAAATTTTCCTTAGCATCAGCTTTATTTTTACTAGCTCTAATTACTCTAATAACCTCATCAAGAATAGAAAGACATTTTATTAATCCTTCAACGATATGTAATTCACTTTTAGCATGGTCAAGGTCAAATTTACTACGTCTTGTTATAACCTCTTTTTGGTGATCGATAAAGGCATCAAGAGCAGCTTTAAGACCAAGTAAGCGAGGACGTTTCTTAACGATAGCAATCATATTAAAGTTATAACTTATTTGTAAGTCTGTATTTTTTAAAAGGTAATTTACGATTAATTCTTGATTAGCAGCGCTAAGATTTTTCTTTAAGTCAACGACAACTCTAACATCTTCTGCTGATTCATCACGTACCTCAACAATACCTTCTATTTTTTTATCTAAGCGAATTTCATCAATTTTTTTAACTAGTAAAGCTTTATTTACCTCAAAAGGAATTTCTGTTATGACAAGAGAGTTTCCTTCAAAGCTATATTTACTACGAATATTAACTTTACCTCTTCCTGTTTCATAGGCATCTTTAATACCTTTAATGCCTTCAACTATACCACCAGTTGGAAAGTCTGGACCTTTAACATAGTTCATTAGAGTATCTAAAGAACAGTTAGGATTATCAATTCTATGGATTGTAGCATTTATAACCTCACCTAAGTTATGAGGTGGTATTTGTGTTGCATATCCTGCGGATATTCCTTGAGCGCCATAGACTAAAAGAGCAGGAAATCTCGCTGGTAAAACAGTTGGTTCTAACACGGTATCATCAAAGTTAGGAGCCATTTCTACAGTATCTTTATTTATATCACGAAGCATTTCATTACTTATTTTAGAAAGTCTAGCCTCGGTATAACGATAAGCAGCGGGAGAGTCTCCATCAATGGAACCATTATTACCATGCATATCAATATAAGGAATTCTTGTCTTCCAAGGTTGACTCATTCTAACCATGGCATCATAAATAGAGGTATCACCATGGGGATGGTAATTACCAATTACATCTCCAACTGTTTTGGCACTTTTACGATAACCATGATCGTAAGTATTCTTTTCTTTGTACATAGAGTAAAGAATACGACGTTGTACTGGTTTTAGTCCATCTCTTGCATCAGGAATAGCACGTTCTTGAATAATATATTTAGAGTAACTACCAAAGCGTTCTCCCATTATATCTTCAAGAGTATAATCCCAAATCTTCTCAAGTACATCTTTTGTTTCTGTTTTTTTAGCTTGCTTAGCCATTTTATCACTACTTTCTCATTAATTTTCTAACTCTATCAAGTGTCTTTTCATAGTTTTTATCTTGATATCGTTCAAAAAAGCATCTATACATTCTTCTTGTACTATCATTGCTATCTACATAATGTTCTTCCATATATTCTTCGCAGACTTTATCAATAGTTTTGTCTTTTCTATTATCAAGGTATTCTTTTGAAAGATAGATTGGTTTTATATTAGCAATATTATCAATATACCTATTACCATTACTCCATCTTTCATAATATAATGAACCAAAAACAAAAACCTCATCTGTTCCAATTAAATCTCTAATCTCAGATATTTCTAAGCCATCGACATTTTCAAAAGGAATTAAAGTTACATCCCTAGGTATCGATGTACTCGCAGAAATTAAAGAATTATAGTAAAAAATACTATGTGTTCGTAGGCTATCATTTGTTTTAAAAACAAAGAATTTATATGCTGGTACATCAAAAGTATTTTCTTTCATAAACATAACCTCCTATATTTTATAATCATCTTCTAAGGTAAATTCAACGTTTTCATCAATCCATTCTTTACGAGGAGCGACCTCATCTCCCATTAAGACAGATACACGTTTTTCTGCTAATTGGGCATCTTCAATATTAACTCTAATTAGGGTTCTACTACCTGGTTTCATTGTTGTCTCACATAATTGATCAGCATTCATTTCACCAAGTCCTTTGTAACGTTGGATTTCACATTTTTTACCTTTAGACTTTTCTTTCATTTCTTCAACAGTATAAGCGTATTCAATATTTTTACCACTTTGAATTTTAAATAATGGTGGTAAAGCTACAAAAAGTCTGCCATCTTCAATTAAAGGACGCATATAACGATAGAAGAATGTTAAAAGTAAGCACTGGATATGACCACCATCTTCATCGGCATCACTCATGATGATAACTTTACTATATTCACAGTCATTAATATCAAAATTAGCACCATATCCTGCTCCAATAGTATAGATCATGGTATTTATTTCTTCATTTTTTAAAATATCTTCTACTTTCGCTTTTTCGGTATTTAAAACTTTTCCTCTTAAAGGTAAGACAGCTTGATATTTCCTATCTCGTCCTTGTTTAGCTGAACCACCGGCAGAGTCACCTTCTACTAAGAATAATTCATTTTTCGTTTTATCTTTAGATTGCGCTGGTGTAAGTTTACCTGATAAAGCACGTTCTTTAGGATTTTTACTTTTTCCTTTTCTAGCTTCTTCTCTTGCTTTACGAGCAGCTTCCCTAGCTAATTTACTTTTTAATGATTTAGTAATTATCTCAGTTGCAATCGCTTTGTTCTCTTCTAAAAAGAATTGTAATTTTTCACTAACAATCGCATCAACTATTGCTCTAGCTTGAGGTGTTCCTAATTTCCCTTTCGTTTGGCCTTCAAATTGTAATAAGTCTTCAGGTATTTTTAAAGAGATAACAGCAGTTAGACCTTCTCTAACATCACTACCTTCTAAAGCTTTTTCTTTACCTTTTATAAAGCCATTGTTTTTAGCATAATCATTAAAAACACGGGTTAAAGCAGTCTTAAAACCAACCTCATGAGTTCCACCATCACTAGTTTTAACATTATTGACGAAGGAGACAATGTTTTCTTGATAGGTATCGGTATATTGCATAGCAATTTCAACATCTATTTTATTTTTAACACCTTCAAAGTCTAAAACATTGTGAAGAGTTGTTTTATCTTCATTAAGATATTCAACAAAAGCGACTAGTCCTGTTTCATAACAGAATTTAGCATGACGATTATCTTCTTCATCAATAACCTCAATCGTAAGACCTTTTAGAAGAAAAGCAGACTCTTGCATTCTTTCACAGATAGTTGTGTAGGAAAAATTAGTTGTAGAAAATATTTCTGGATCTGGTAAAAATCTAACGGTTGTTCCAGTTTTATTAGTAGTACCAATTTGTTTTAATGGTACTGCTACTTTACCACCATTTTCAAAACGGATATAATATTCACCTTTATCACGTTTTATTGTTACCTCCATCCATTTAGATAGAGCATTAACAACACTAGCACCGACACCGTGAAGACCACCTGATACTTTATAGCCAGCTTCTTCAAATTTACCTCCAGCATGAAGAACTGTGTAGATAACCTCAGGAGTTGGTTTACCTGATGCATGCATACCAACAGGAACACCACGTCCTTCATCAGAAACACTTACACTCTTATCAGAATGAATAGTAATTGTTATATGTTTACCAAAACCATTTATCGCTTCATCAATTGCATTATCTACTATTTCCCATACTAAATGATGAAGACCTCTTTTATCAGTTGAACCTATATACATACCTGGTCTTTTTCTAACTGCTTCAAGACCTTCTAATATTTTTATTGAACTATCATCATATTTTACTGCCATTAATTTCACATCCTTCAAGTGCCAAAAAAAGACACAAAAGTTTCTTTTCTTTTGCCCTTATCTATTCTTTTCAACGTATATTTTACCAAAAAAAAGATGGTAATTCAAGAAAATTCATTATTTTATCATGTATTTATTTACTTATATAGAAAAAGAACCGTAAGAAATACGGTACTGTCTTAGTAAATAAGAATTTAGTAGTTTTTTCTTTTTAGCTATCAATATGATGACTTAATTCCTACTAATTTCTTCATTTATAGTCTTAATTATGGCCTCATATCTAATTAGAATATTATCTGTAAGTAATGATTCAATTCCTATATCTTTACTTGGTAATAAATCCCATTTAATTTCTTCCAATAAAGTATGTATTTTTAAAGACTCATCTGTTGTTACGATATCAAGATTTTTATTGGCATAATAATATTGTATCCATTTAAGTAGGACATTCAAAACCATTTCATAATCAGATTTCACTTTACTAAACGAATCTAAATGAATAGCTATTTCAATATTACCAATAATATCAGCAAAATCACTAACCAATTTCTTATTAATCATAATTTTCTCGCTATTTTTCTTCCTTAATTAACTCTAATTTTTTGCGAATGTTTAACAAATAGTCACTCCAAATTTCAATTTGCTCTATATAATTTCCATCTTTTAGCGCATATTTTTCTAGTAGTGGCAATGACCTTTTATGAACATCATCTAATATATCTATAGATAAGACATTAAAATCTTCACTTTTATTATATTCTATTTTTTGCTCTACTATCAATTTAAGCATTTCCATATACTCATTCTTTTCATCTTGATATGGAAAATAGAAAATAGATATAGAAAGATTAAGCAATAATTTCTCAAAAGCTTTATCTATTTCTTGAATATTCATAAATTTTATTTTTCCTCTCTTTTATCAAACTTTTAATATTCATTCTTTTCACATGTATAACCATTACCAGTTAATTCATTTTCAATGGCTCTTGCACTTTGATCAAGCTCATATTCTGGATAAAAGCCACCAAATTCTGCTATATTAGTTGAAATATAGTCAAGATCTAGTTTTTCATAGTCAATTTCTTGGGTTGTTCTTTGCATAGCAGCACTTACATCACAACTTGTACTCATACCTACATCAGTATTATCTACTGTCTCTTTTAATGCTAAACAATCATTTTGTTTTTCTGTTAAGATATTACTATCAGTGGCACTATCTGCTAAGCGACTGGTAGTTACAGAACTACTACTTTTTAGTTTATTTTCTGTATATCTAAATGTTAAAGTGTATTCGTAGTTGATATTATCAGTACTTAGATTCATTTTACAAGTCATTGTACCACTCTTTAAGTCACTATTTCCTGTTACTTCATTTTTATAATTAGTGACAAAGTTTGTAATTTCTGGTAAAAAGAAGACAAAAGCAAAAAGGAAAAATAATAACAAAACTAAGAAAACAGGATGACCACTTTTCTTTTTCTTAGGAGAATTAGGTGTAGGAGTACTATTGTTAGGAGTAGAATTATTAGTTCCACTATTTATAGTATTAACCTCATTTATATTTTCATTACCTTGTACAACTTGTGATTCGTTATTAACTACCGTAGTACTAGTAGCATTAGGAACTGTAACACCAGGATTAACATTAGATGTCGTTGTTTGATTAGGTGTTGATGTTTCAGTATTAGTATTGTTTACATTATTTACTGCTTCATTAGGTTGAACATTTTGATTATTTTCCGTTTGATTACTATTATTATTCATAACAGCCCTCCATTCTATATTAATTATAACACTCTAAAACTTTAACGTAAACTAGTAATTTTGGCTTGATAGTCATCACTATTAGTTATATAGCTACCACTAACTGTAATATCTACTAGTGATTTAATCTTTTTACTAACTGTTTCATTAATACCACCATCAATACTTATCTTAAAATTAAACATCGGATATTCTTTTTTTAATACTTGTAGTTCTTGTAATTTAGAAATAGTCTTGTTAATAAACTTTTGTCCTCCTGCTCCTGGTGTTACTCCCATAACAAGAATTAAATCAAGATATGGTAAATAAGGAATAATAGTACTAACCTCATCTAAAGGATTTAAGGCAATACCACAGTTTATACCATAACTTTTAATAAGTTTTAAATTACTTAATACATCTTCTAAACTATCAAGATGAATAGAAATATATTCTGTGTTTAAGCTAGCATAATCTTTAATATATTTACTAGGGTTATTAACCATTAAATGAACATCAAGGCGTTTGTTAGTAAATTTATAAATATGTTTTATTTCTCTAAAAGGTAGAGTTTTATTACTAACATATTTCCCATCCATAACATCAACATGGATAAAGTCAACATCTGTTTCATTTAATTTTGTTAAAGTTGAAGGAATATTATCACTACTTAAGAAAGATGCACTAATCATTTCTTGGCCTCCTCATAAAATTTTAAATAGCTATTATATCTAGATTCTAATATTTTCTTATCTAAGACAGCTTTCTTAACAGAACATTCTTTTTCTTTAGTATGAGAACAGTCTTTAAAGGGACAAGGATAATCTTTAAATTCAATGAAAGCTTTTTTTATGTCTTCTTTCGTGTAGTCATTAAAATTTAAAGCGGAAAATCCGGGAGTATCTAGTACTTTTCCTTCTAGAAAATCATATAAGGAAACGTTTCTTGTTGTATGTCTTCCTCTACCTAAAGCAAGAGAAATTTCTCCTGTTTCAATATTCCAACTAGGATTAAGTTTATTTAATAAAGTACTTTTCCCTGCTCCTGTTTGTCCTACGAAAACATTAGTCTTATTTTTTATTAAAGCTTTTATCTCATCTAAGTCATTATTAGTAACTATTTTATAGCCTATATTATTATAATAACCTAAAACTAGCTTGATCTTATCAGATAAAGTCAAGCTAGCTAAGTCTAATTTCGTAAGACAAATAATACTTTTGGTATTATGTAATTCCATAAGGGTTATAAAGCGGTCTAATAGTCCTAAAGAAAAGTCAGGATTAATTAAACTTGTAACAATAAAAGCTTGATCTATATTACTAACAAGAGGTCTAGCAAATTCATTTTTTCTTGGTAATATCTCTTCAATTACTAATTTTTTATCATCAAAGATAACATAGTCTCCTACACGGGGCAAGAGTTTATCTTTGCGAAATTTTCCTCTTGGAATACAGTAATATAGTTTTTCACCACTTTTTACCGTATGTCTATTACTACTTATTTTAATTATTTGTCCTTTCATTTGTCCCCCTACTCAGTTTGTTCTGTTTCTTTTTCTGTATCAGTATTATTATCAGTATCAGATGGTTCATCTTGATTTTCTTCGTTACCACTAGATGATTGGGAAGAAGCAATACCAACTGTAATTGTTACACTGTCGTTATTTTTTACGGTTGAACCTGATGGTCTTGATTGAGTTAAGATTTTACCAACCTCATCACTATTACTTACTTGTTGATATTCTATATTTAAGGTTACGCAGTTATTATTAGACCATTCTGTCGCTTCATCTGCTGTTTTCAAATACCAATCTGGGAAAGTAACAGCTTTTAAAACGGTTAAGGTAATTGTATCTCCTGCTTCTACCTCACTACCTTCTTCTAAGGATTGAGAGATAACAAGGTTTTGACCAATCACTGCACAGGTTGTAATATCAGGATCTATTTCCGTTATTTCTACTTTTAAACCATGATCATTTAAAAGCGTTCTAACCTCATTTACATTCATATTGACATAGTTTTCAAGTGTATAGGTTTCAACTCCTGTGGAGCGGTAAAGCGTAACACTAGTTCCTTCTTTAACGGTACTACCAGCTCTTGGATCGGTACGAACAATATTACCTTCTTCGATTTCTTCACTTGCAACATCTTTTATTTCTGAAGCGATAACTAATCCGGCATCTTCAAGTTCTTTTTCGGCTTCACTTAGAGTTAAGTTACTAACATCAGGAACTTTAACATCTTTTTCTGCAGTTACTGCTGGAATAATGAAGAAAACTGCCACTAATGCGAGGACGATTAAACCAGCAATAACTGATAGAGCAATGATTAATTTATTTGATCTTTTACCCTTTTCATCAGTTATCGGAGTGGCAATTACCTCTTCTTTCTCTTCATCTTTAATAGGTTTCATAACTTTCGTTGTTTCATCAACCTCATGTTCTGGATATGGATAGACATAAGGTTCTTCATTAATACGATCATCATTTAAAGCGGTTAGTAAATCATCATGCATACTTTTCGCATCATCATATCTATTTTTAGGATTTTTAGCAGTTGCTTTTAAGATAATATTTTCTATACTCTGAGGAATATCATTATTAAGTTTATGAACATCAGGTAGTGGTTCTTTCATTTGCTTTAAAGCAATTTCTACAGCACTATCACCTTTAAATGGCAATTCACCAGTTAAAAGTTCATAGAAGATAATACCCATTGAATAGATATCACTTTTAATAGTAGCTCCCTTACCAGCAGCTTGTTCTGGAGGAAGATAGTGAACTGAACCCATGACAGAGTTTGTTTGGGTAAGTTGAGTTGAGTTTAAAGCCATCGCAATACCAAAATCAGTTATCTTTATCTGACCATCATCTTGAATCATAATATTTTGTGGTTTTAAATCACGATGAACAATATATGAATCATGAGCATGCGCCATACCATCTGTTAGTTGAAGCATAATATCTATCGCTTCACTTAGAGTAAGACTACCTCTTTTTTTAAGTAGTTGTTTTAGTGTCTTACCTTCTACATATTCCATAACGATGTAGTATAAGCCATCATCTTCTCCAACATCATACATTGCTACAATATTAGGATGAGAAAGACTTGATGCTGATAGTGCTTCTCTTTGAAAGCGTCTAACAAACTTTTCATCATTTGCTAAATCTCCTCGTAATACTTTAATAGCAACATTTCGATCTAGTATTTTATCATAACCAAGATAAACGTTAGCCATTCCTCCTTCGCCAATAGAACGAATAACCTCATAACGTCCGTTTATCAATTGCCCCTTTGTAACCATTATTCTTCACCTTCTCCTTTAATTAAATAAGCTACTGATATATTATCAGTTCCACCCCTGTTATTAGCTTTTCTAATTAATTTAATCACTTTATCTTCAATATCTCCTTCACCAAGCAAGACCTTTTCTATTTGTTCAAGATCAAGCATATTAGTAAGGCCATCACTTGCTAGTAAGATTTCATCAATATCCATATCACAATCAAAAATATCTACATCAATGGGATCATTCGCTCCAAGTGCCTTCATCAAAACATTTTTTTTAGGATGATCTTTCGCTTCTTCTTCTGTTAGTTCTCCTGCTGATACTAATAGATTGACAAGTGTATGATCATAAGTTACTTTATGGAGTTTACCATCTTTCATTACAAAGCCTGAAGAGTCACCAATATTTCCAAAAAGAATATAATCTTTGGTAATAATAGCAGTAACTAAAGTTGTACCCATACCTTTACTTTCAGGATGAGTTTTCTCATGTCTAAAGATACTATCATTTATTTCGTTAACGCTATCTCTTAAAAAGTTAACCGCATCAATTTTTGTCATATTATGAAATTTTTCATTAAAGTCTTTCGCTAAATGGGTAATAGCAATTGATGAAGCAACCTCACCAGCAGAGTGACCTCCCATGCCATCAGCGATAGCCATTAAGGTATCACCATCCTCATTATGAACGATTAAAACGCTATCTTCGTTGTGATCTCTTACTTTACCTGCGTCAGTTAAATAAAACGATTTCATGCTTCCTCCTTTTTACTTCTAAGCTGTCCACAAGCAGCACTAATAGTACCACCAAATTCTCGCCTAATTGTAACTGTAATATTATTTTTCTTAAGTATATCATAAAACCTAGCTATTTTTAAAGGGTTACTTCGTTTAAACTGTAAAGTAGATGTTTCATTATAAGGAATTAGATTAACATAAGCATTTTTTCCCTTTAGTAATTTAGCTAAAGCTAAGGCATCTTTTTCAGTGTCATTTACATTATCTAATAAAATATATTCAAAAGTAATTCTTCTTTTCGTCTTTTTATAGTATATGTCTAAAGAAGCCATTAAATCTTTTAAGGAATAGACTTTGGCAATGGGCATAATAGTCTTTCGTAATTCATCAGTTGGTGCATGAAGACTAATAGCAAGATTGACTTGATATGGGAAATCACTAAATTCTAATATTTTAGGAACAAGTCCACAAGTTGATACGGTAATATGACGAGCACCTATATTTAGTCCTTTAGGATGATTGATGATTTTAATAAAGTTACAGATGTTATCATAGTTATCAAAGGGTTCACCTATTCCCATAATGACAACATGGCTTATTTTAAAACCACTTTCTTGTTCAACTAATAAAAGTTGTTCAACCATTTCTCCAACTCTTAAATTACGGACTTTTTTTCTTCTACCTGATTCACAGAATTTACAGCCCATATTACAACCAACTTGACTGGAAATACATAAACTGTTTCCATAATCATGTTTCATTAAGACTGCTTCGATATGTTCATGATCATTTAATCTAAATAGATATTTTAAAACATCAGGAGCTATCTCTTTATTAACTATTTCAATAGTAGAGATTGTAAAATCTTCTTTTAGTCTTTCTCTTATTTCTTTTTTCAAGTTTGTAGCTGAATCAAAATCAGTAATGCGTTTATTTTCTTCATATAACCATTTAAAGAGTTCAGTGGCATAAAACTTTTTTTCATTATGGTTGAAGAAATAATCTGTTAACTTTTCAAGTGTTAAATCATATATGTACATAACTCACCTCAATACTAGTTAAATTATAGACTAAAATGGTGATAAATGCTAGTATTTATGGATAAATAAAGTAAATAAGTTTGTTTTTACCTTGTCGTTACCTCAAAGGCTTCCTATTTCATAGATATGGTAGCTACTATTCTACATAGGCTTAAATTTCGATAGTCACTGCCGTACTTTTTTTGTTCTTTCTTTATTAATTTCATTCTTAAACATTATTTAATTTTGATAGCGTAACTTTAATCCTTCAAATAAGATATTTATACTAGCATTTATATCGCGATCTAATTCTCTTCCACAACTTTGGCATTTATATTCTCTTATACTTAAATCTTTTAAACTGGCGTCTTGTTGTCCACAGTAAGAACAAATCTGACTACTTGGATAGTATGTATCTATTTTATAATAGAATTTACCTTGTAACTTACTCTTCCATTCTAGTAAGCTACATAATTTAGAAAAGCTGGCATCTAAGATATATTTTGCTAGTCTTTTATTTTTACTCATCTCTTTTACTTTTAGGTTCTCGGTTACTATTATATCATTTTCTAAAACTATTTTATTTGCTATCTTATTTAAATAATGTTTTCTTGTATTCTTTATCTTTTCGTGTAATTTTGCTATTTTTAGTTTTGTCTTATTATAGTTTTTTCCACCTTTTTCTCTTCTTGCTAATTCTCTTTGTAATCTTTTTAGTTTCTTTTCATACTTAGCGAAAATCTTATTATTATCATACTTTTCATAATCACTAGTTATAACTAAGTCTTTTACTCCTAAGTCTATTCCTATCGCTTTACTAGGTATAACTTTTTCTTTAATTACAGCTTCTTCTTCAACAATAACACTCACATAGTATTTACCTGATGCTTCCTTTATTATTGTTGCGCTGATTATTCTTCCCTCTAGCTCTTTTTTATTACGATATCCTCTTATATCAACTAAACCTAATTTAGGGAGTTTTATTTTTCTTTTATCTAAATCAATCTTTATATTGCTATAAGTATTATTTTTATAACTACTTACAATACAGTTAGTTTTATAACTTTGATAAGATCTTTTACCTTTAAAAACAGGATAGTTACCTCTTTTAGAAATTCGTACTCATTATTTAATACTTTTAAATCTTTACATAAGCAGGAAGATTTTTTAAATCCATTATTTTTCTGATAATCTAGAAAATAGTTATAAACAAATCTAACACAACCAAAAGTTTTATGAATTAATACCTTTTGATTAGCTGTTGGATATAGTCTAAACTTATATGCTTTATATGCTTCCTTGACATTACCTCCCCTGATGTAATCAGCTTAGCATATAGAACAATAGTTTGTCAATAACTTTTTTAACTTTTAACCGCACTTTCCTTATAGATCAAAAATAAAAGCCCTTTAATAAATAAGAGCTTTTATTTTAATTTAAAACAAGATTAAATGGATTTTCTTTCGTTCCATCACCACTTGTAATTGTAACATCTGCTAATAAGTATAAGGCTGGTCTTACTAATGGTATTCCCCTAAACGTACCATTGCTGTCTTGATGAGTATCTGGAGTTAAACCTTCTATAGATTGACCAACGACACGGGTATATCCTCTTTGTTGATATCTAGTTATTAACCAATAACCATCTATAAGGCCTCCTGAAAATTGTTCACCTAATCTTAGTAAGCCGACTTTAGGTTCTGAAGAAGGTCTTGGGAAGATGGCATTAAGATAACTACCACCATCTGTTACGATGGCATTACTATCCCAAGAGCCACTAGCAATCATAGCAATTTTGTCAGCGCTTAAATAACCACCTGCTGAATCTAAATAAGTACCATTTAAAAATTGCGCAATCGTCGATGAAGAGGTATACGTATTATCATCACCAAATACACTCTCTAAAAGGTTCCCAGTATTGGCATCTCTTAAAACATCAGCACTAGTTATTTTAATTCTTCCATTAGAAGCTATACTAACAATACGATAAAGGCTGTTTTCACCTAAACCGAAATTAATATATTCACCACTATATCTTGTATTCAATAAGGTCCCTGAAAGATCAATATCGTTATCCCCTTCTAGTCTATAAGGATTGCTTTCTGTTCCATCACCACTTACAATCTCTAGATTGCCATAGAAATTTACGGCTGGCCATAAAGAAATAGAGCTTATTTGGGAATATGATGTTAAAACTGAAGTACTATTAAAACCCCAAAGATTATTTTTACCATTTGTATTTAAAGTAGCAAAACTCTCTCCATATCGTGGTGTTAAAAAAGTATTATTGGTATTATCTCTTGTCATATTATATTCATAAATACTTAATAGACCAACAGTATTGGTTACTAAAGTTGTTTCTGGTAAAGGAGCTGATGTATCAGTAACAACACTGGCATTCCAACTACTATCTGTTTTAAGAAAATTTTCTTTGTCTCTTAAATTACCAAGAAAACCGTCTGTAGTAGTATCATTTAACCAATCTTCAGCATGAGAACCAACAAAGCTTGTACTAGTAGCAGCTCCGTAAGGTATCTCTGTTATATCATCAGCGGTTACTGCTTTTACAGTATTGTCACTATTAATAGAAACAGCACGCCATAATTTACCACTATACCAAATATAGTTATTGGGATTTTTTCCTGTTATAAAGCTCTGGTCTTTATCGGTTGTATTTATATTGTTCGAACTATCTGCAAGAAGAACACTAGCTAAATCGGTTGCAGTTACTAATTCTTCAAACAAATAACCATTACTAGGTAAAGATAAGTCATTATAATCTAGGCCCACATTAATTCCTAAAGAGAGATTAAGTTCACTTGTTTGATTACTAATAATTCGGATTATATAGGTCTTACTTTCCCCTGGTGCTAAATTCACACCAGTAGCAGGAGGTGGTGTATCGCCAGTATCTTCAGTAATATAACCAACAGTTAAATTACTAGGAAACTCGTCAAAGTGATAAAAATTAAATCTTGCATCTATACTATTAGGATTTGTTAAAGTAAAGACAAAATCATTTTTTCCCTCTTTTAAATCTAAATTTATATCACTAATATCATTTATTACACTACCATTCATTTCTAGTTTATAGCCCAAATTTCCTGTAACAATAGTTATGGCATTGTTCTTTTCCTTACTTACTGTAAAAAGTGCATAAGAAAAGTAACTTGCTAATAATAAAAAGATGATTAAGGATGTTAACAAAATATAAATTTTTGAAACTTTTGTTTCTAATAAGAATCTTTTCAATTTTTTTCACTCCTATCTATCTTAAATAGATTTTAGCATAATAGATAGATAGTGTCGAGTTCTTAAGCTACTTTTTCTTTAATTTTTTGTAATATTTTGTTTTCTTTTCTACTTACTTGTACTTGACTTATTCCCAGTAATTGTGCCGTTTCTTTTTGAGTTAAATCTTCATAGTATCTTGATGTTATAAGGTCTTTTTCACTTTCTTCTAAGGAATTAATTGCTGATTTTAAATCTAGAACACCAACATCATAGCCTTTTTCAATTAAAGCGATTTTATTGTATAAGGAACTATCATTATCCATATTATTATCATCAAGACTACAAGCTGTTTGACAAGCGATAATAGTACTCGTAATTTTTTCTTCACTTACTCCTAAAATATAACTTAATTCTAATGGTGTAGGTTCTCTGCCTAAACGCTGGACTAAATCTTCTCTTGTGTCATTAATTTCTTTATTTAATTTATAGGTATCACTACTTATTTTTACCTCTTTAGAACTATTTAAGGTCTTTAAGACCTCTCCTTTAATATAAAAGTAAGCATAGTCTAAAAAGTTGCTTTCTCTTGTTTGATCATACTTTTTAAAAGCCATAATTAACCCCATCATGCCCGCTTGGTATAAGTCATCATAATCAGTTCTAAAGTTATACTTATTTACAACATGTCTTACTAAGTTTTCATACGCTAATACATCTTCTGTCATTTTAATCCCCATCCTTTAGGTTCATGATAATGATTAACTTAAAGAAAAACAAGGGTTTCGACATAGTTAGAAAAATGTTTTAACTTACAAATTTTTTACAAAAATTGTCTTAATGATAAAAGCAAGAATTCCTTTAGAAAGACTTTTAACTTTACCTTTTGTAACATTACTCTTTTCAGAGGTATAATTGAAAGTAAGAGGAATATTGATCTTATAGTCTTGGTAAGTAATTAATAAATTATTGCCATTAGGTTGATAATTAAACTTTAATTTACCTAGAGGAATTGTACTTTTCTTAATAACTTTAGATAAATCTAAATAGTCTGTAACTGTAATGTGGTCGAAAGTCTCAATTTTTTCTTTACGATATAAATAGTATTTATAGTAAGTATCTATAACCTTATAAGAATCTAATAACTCTTTGCTGGTTATTCTTGTGTCTTCATAACATTTGTAATAGACTTTACGATATTTATAGATTTTGGTTTTTGTTAATACTTTTAGATAAAATTTATCACTAATATCAGTAGTATATTTAATAAAGTTATCATATTTATAATTAGCGATGTAGTTTATAACTTTAAATCTCTTAGTACTAAAACCTTTATCTTTAATAGTGTCTTTAATCTTGATATAATCACTGTTACTTAGGATAAATGTGCCTTTACTATCACCTTGGTTTAAAAAGAAAGTAAGTTCAATAACTAAATATTCAGGAGAGTAATAATCATCTAGCTTAATAGTATCTTTTAGTTCGTTACTTGCATAGATAAGTTTATCCTTATTATAGATTTTTATAGAGGTTATTAAAAGATTATCATAATTAGTTAGGTTAAGATTATTGATCTTTTTTAGCTCTTGATAGGAATAAAGATACTCTTCTTCTAGGTCAATATTACTTATAGTTGGTTTAGTTAAACTATAGAAATAATTACTATATTTCTTTTCCTTAGTAATAAGAGGATACTTAGTAGTAGATATTTCTAAATACTTATAGTCCTTATTAATTTTTTCTTGGATATAGTAAGTAACTGTTTCAATTTTTTCATTTTGAGCTAGTTTATAGTTTTTATCTACCTTTCCTACTAAAAGATAGGGAGTTTCATAGGTTTTGGCATTACAAATGTTAATATCTAAACTTAGACAAATAAAAAGTAATAATAATAGAGAAGGTTTTTTCATTTTCTCACCTCACTATTATTATTACCTTAAACTAATCTTTTGCTTTGAAAATAACAGTAAAAATAAAAGTAAATATTATGGCGGCGGTGATACCAGTAGCGGTTAAGTCAAACATCCCTAATAAAAGACCAATTAGACCATTATTTTCGGCTGCTAGTAAGGCACCATGGATTAAAGAGTGACCAAATGAGGTAATTGGTAAAAGAGCTCCTCCCCCACATTTAGCGATAAAAAAGTCATAAATACCAAAAGTATCAAGTAAAGCACCAACACTTACAAAAATAGAGGTAATATGACCAGGAGTAAGTTTAGTGTTATCTAAAATTAATTCCGCAATTAGACAGACGAGACCACAGAAAAGAAATGAGTTAAGAAAGTACATTTAAATCGCCTCCAAACAGATAAGATTTGCTATTGATAAGATATTTTCTTTTTGATAAACCGTCATCGGAGAAAATAAAGCACCGGTTGCTATTAGAATAACTTTTTTATATTTGTTTTCTTTTAAGCCTTTAATAACTGTACTATAATTTACTAAAGCAGAACAAACAGGACCACTACCCCCTGCTAAAACCTCTTTTTGTCTTTTTAAGTCATAGAGCATAACACCACAGTCATTATAATTAGCTTTGATATCAAGGCCATAATTATCGAGCATTAAGTCTTTTAATATCTCTTTTCCATATAGTCCTAAGTCACCAGTTAAAATTAAATCGTAATCACTTGGTTTGGTTTTCGTTTCCTTTAAATAGCGATAAAGTGTATCCATAGCGGCTGGAGCCATAACAGCACCCATATTAAAGACATCTTTTTGCTTATAATCGATAATGGTACCAATAAGACCATTTACTACTCTTATTTTACTTGGTTTATTAGTGAGCAAAACACTAGCAGCACCAGTGGAGGTAAAAGTAGCAGTCATCGGTTTTGGAGAACCATATTCGGTGGGATTACGAAATTGTTTTTCACTCGTCATATTATGAGATGAGCAAGCACTAATAATGTTATTGGCTTTACCAGCATCAATAAAAGTAGCAGCAATTAACATTCCTTCAATACTAGTAGCACAAGCGGTATAAATACCTAGAAAGGGAGTATTAAGTTCTAATGATCCATAGGTAGAAGCAGTTATTTGATTCAGTAAGTCACCAGCAATTATTAAATCAATATCTTCTTTGGATATATTAGCTTTGCGTAAGAGTATTTTTAGACTATCACTTAGTAGTTTAACCTCAGCTTTTTCAAAACTTTTAGCCCCACAATAAAGATCTTTAGTGTAACGCTTATCAAAGTTGTGTTTTAAAGGTCCTTTGGCTTCATATGGTCCTGCGACAGTACTTGTTTCATTTAAGTAGACATTACGAAAAGTTAAAATCATGATAAAACCTCCCATAAATAACGGATTAGGCCGAAAAACCAAGCCGAAACAACACCATAGAAAATAACAGAACCTGATAGTTTAAAGACATTACTACCAACACCATAAATAGGACCTTCATTTTTATAATCTAAGGCAGCACTAGTCATTGAATGAGCAAAACCAGTGATAGGAATTAAAAGACCAGCTTTTGCTTTAGCTACTAGTTTGTCAAAGAAGCCTAGAGCTGTAAATAAGGATGCTAGAAAGATAAAAGTTATAATCATATAAGTTGAAGCATCATTTCTAGATAAAGAGAAAAAGTAAATATAAAGTCGAATTAATATTTCTCCTAATAGACCAATAGAACCGCCAACTAAAAAAGCAGTTAGAGCATATTTTAATTTTGGTTCTTTTGGTTTATTCTTGTTAACTATTGTTTCATATTTTTTATTCATTAATCAACACCCATTATTAGCATTACCTAAATGGAATTTATTATACAAAAAAATAATGATTGCTCATTATTTATTTTAAAATATAAGGATTGTTGGCACTACCATCACCTGATTTAATCATGGCATTACTATTTAACATGACTGTTGGTCTTATTCTTTTCATATTAGATGCATTAAATGATTCAATATAACCATAAGTTCTAACCGCATAAGCTTGATAAGTATTAGCATTATTAGCAGTTAATAACCACCATTCAGCATCACTAAGGCGCAAATAGTTATAGTTTTGACAACTTCTATCAGTAGTTTTTTTACAATTAGAGTCTAAAGAGGCATTTAGAAAATCACTAACTGTAAGTAAACCTATCATTTGATTATTTAAGACATCACTACATTCAGCACCATTAGTATTAATGCTTTCTTCCTCGCTTCTTTTCCCAACGCATAAGTTAAAAGTAGTTAATTTTTCTTTATCATTATTACTTAATAAAGCATTATCATTATATATCTCTTCTAAAGAACTTTTAATTCTACTAACTCGATAATCATTTATGCCACTGTTATACTTTCTATCACTATTATATCTATCATCATAAGGAAGACTTGAACTATCAAGAACATTATCTGTAATTAATAAAATTTGATTATTAGCAGTTATTTTAACTATTCTAAATAAGGTATTATCTAACTTAACATAGTTATTAACAATTTCACCTCGATAAACTTTTTCCCCATTTAAGTCATATAAGCCGTTGCCAGTAGTAACAAGGCCTTGTTCTAAAACTGCTTTATATAATTCTTTAGTTACATAATTATCACCACACTCTAAATATGGTGTATAGATAATTTCCCCATTTATTTTTGTAACCTCAACTTTTCCTGTACAATCTTCACCAGATCTTAATTCATTTAAAGGATCCATATAACCATTTTCAGCTAAAGTACTGGCATTTATAGTTACAACCTCTCCTTCCTCTTGTGGAAGTAAACCACTTTGAACATTATAATACTCTTTAGCTGCATTTTCTAGTTCAGTTTCAATGGCTTCATAACTTTTATTCCGACCAGTAAAAAGACTTATAATTAAAATAACTATTAAGATGATAACTAAAACACCAATTACAATTAACATAATTCTCATTAGTTTCTTACGCATATCATTACTTTGATTATTAGTTGGTTGATTATTAGTTGTTTTATTACTAGAAGCGTTAACGACCTCATCAACAATCTTTTTACCCATATTTTCGTCCATAATTCTTATCACCTCATAAATACTAAATTAATTGTAGCATATTTAAAGTATATTTAAAACTATTTATTTGTTTCTTTTTCTAAGAATTCTTTAGTTAAAATAGCTAGTTTATTAATGGGTTTTTGCTTAAGAGTTAAATTTTTAATCTGATTACCAAGGCAAGTAATAATTGCTTTATCAAGATCTTGGTAAGCTAAAGCTCTTTCTAAATCGATACCAGGATAGTTTTTCCCTTTTTCTATTTTATCAGCTAGATAAATTATTTTTGCTAACAAACTCATACCAGGATAACCAGTTGTATGATATTTAATGGCCTCACACATATCATCTTCAAAATTATATTTTTCTTTAACAATTAAAGAAGCGAGAATACCATGAAGAAGATTTTTATTTTCTTCCTTTAATAACTCTTTGGATAAATTATATTTTTCTATTAAATGTTTATTTTCTTCTTCCCTAAACTCTTTCGCTAAGTCATGAGTAAGGGCACAGCAGGCACATTTATTTATATCTATCTGATAATGTTTACCTAATTTTATCGCTTCTTCCATTACATTTATACTATGATTATAACGATAAGAAGAAAGACTTTCTTTAATATCACTTTTTATTTTTTCTAGATCATATTTCATTCCCATCACCTAGTTGTATTATGACATATTTAAGTTTTTAGGTAAAGTTACAATTACTCTTGTTCCTTCATCTTTGACTGAATTATACACAATCGTTCCACCATGAAGTTCAATTATTTCTTTAGAAAGACTAATACCTAACCCACTACCTTTCGCTTTGGTAGTAAAAAACATTTCACTTACTTTCTCTAAAGTTTCTTTATCCATACCGATTCCATTATCTTCAATTATTATCCGCATTTCTTTTTCTCCATTTTCTAACTTTAATTTTACATATTTAGTTTCTTTTCTTGAATCTTCTGCTTCCATAGCATTCTTAAAAATATTAATGAAAACTTGTTTAAGTCTATTATAGTCAGCTTCAAGATAAATCTCATCATCAGGTAATTCAAAAGTCGCTTTAATTTTTCTTTTCTTAAATAAAGGATCTAAAGAACATTCTAATTCTTCTAAAAGCATAATTAAGTCAATTTCTTCTTTTTCAACCTTTATTTTCGTATAATCAAGGAAATCATCCATTAAGATTAAAGTTCGTGTTATTTCTTCTTTAATTATCGGAATATACTTTCTGACTTTTTTCTTATCATTTAAATCAAGCATATCTAAATAGCCTTTACAAACGGCGATAGGATTTTTTATTTCATGAGTTACTTTAAATAAGGATTTACGTAATTCTTTTTCTTTTTCAATCTTTTCTAAATCATTACTTAGTTCGACAATTTTTTCTCCTTTAACAAAAAAATAGATAATGACATTAGTTATAATATAAATAATAATAATAATTGATAAAATATAAACAATATTGTTATTAAAACCTACCTCAGGTTTTAAAAACCAAAAGACTGCTAAAGCGAGCATAAAACTCTTAACAATAATAAAATTATTAACAATAGTCTTGATATTTATCTTTTTCTTCATTAAAGAATAAATTATTAAGTAACAACTGTACTCTAAAGCGACAAAATAAGGGTTAATGTTTAAGAAAAGAGACTCATAGCAAACTAGAATTAAAGATATAAAAACTGCTAAGGAAGTCTTTCTTTTGTAGTAAGAGATAAGTAGAGGGATATCAAATAACATAATAGGATACCCTGCTTCTTTAGTAGTACCAAATTTCAAGATTAAGTATAAACTACTTATAAGAGCAAGTTCTAAACTGAGATCTTTTTCTTCAATTGATAAATTACGACGATATATCATATATAAAAGATATATAGATAAGGGACAAAGCAAAAAGATACAATTTTCTAACAATATTTCAAAATACGACATATTTTTTCCTTCTTTCTAAAATTAGTATATGTCATACTTTTGTAGAAATTTGTCGAACTATAGGTATTAATAATTTTTTTTAAGAAAAAAACAGTCCGAAGACTATTTTAATTCATCAATATATTTCTTTAGTTGCGCAGATTCTTTTCCTAATATTATTTTTAACTGGTTATCTATTTCAACAATGCCTTTAGCACCTAATTTTTGAATCGCTTCTTTATCAACTTTACTTACATCTTTTAAAGTTACGATAAAACGAGATAACTTTGTCTCAGCTTGAATAATATTATCTTTACCACCTAGATATAAAACTAATTTATTAAGATCAACTTTAGCATCTTTCTTATTCGCTTTTAAAACTGCTAATAATATTATTAAAAGTACAACTAAAATAATTATATATTCTAACCTCATTAATATCACCAATTTAATTATACGCTATTTCAAAATAAATTAAAAGTGGAAATTAATGTTTTACTTTGTCATAAACTAGTATAGAAGATTATAGGTTAACAACTACACAAAATAAAAAATACCCTAGTTTGACAGTTTTAATATAAAAATCATTGCAAACCTAGATAAAATCTAGTTTTTTTATGTTTTAACTATTG
>CALVIR010000023.1 GCA_944331915.1 uncultured Bacilli bacterium
TTAAAAAAGTGAATCTGTGGATAACACATTTTCACTTTTCTTTATTAAGTTTTATTTTTACCTAAACTCAAATATATTTCCATATTTTGACATATTTTTATATTAAGCTTTTTCTTGTATAACTTGTTACACGTGAATCTAAATATATATCTACTGTTCCTTTGCTTACTACTTTAATAAAGCCTAGACCATTGATGCAGATATCTTCATCATATTTCATCTCATAAGTTATTTTTTGTAAGTCTTTTAAAGTTGGTTTACTAAAAGAGATACGTTTTACTTTTAAATCATTAGAAACATAGAAAGTAAAACTATTCTTCTCTCCTTCTTTATAATCCAATCTTAATATATCATCAATAATAACAGATTGTCCTTTTCTAAGTTGATAAGTTTTAGGTTTTATTTCTTTACGAGGATTAATCTTTTTAAACATATCTTTATCTAAATAATTAATTAAACTACCACTATCTACTAAACCAGGAGTATCTATTAGAGTAAGATAATCATTTATTTCAATAGTAACAGTATTTAACGTAGTTGATGGTAAAGGGGAAATAGTTAATTCTTGAAAATTAGTAGAATAATTTCTTATTAGTTTATTTATTAAGCTACTCTTACCAGCATTAGTATGTCCCACAACATAGACATTGTTGGTTGTTTGGTAAAGTTTTATTTGCTTTAATAAGTAGTCAATATTATAATTTTTCTCACTACTAATCACTATTATTTTTTCAAAGGAAATGTCTAATGATTTAAAATAATTAATAATTTTCTCATCTTTTACAGATTTAGGTAGAACATCTTTTTTGTTTAAGACTAATAGCATTTTATTAGGAATATATTCTCTAATTTGCATTAAATCTTCTTCTATATTAAGTAAATCTGCTATATAGAGAACTAAGTCTTTAGTTTTACCTATATCTTTAAGTATTTCTATATATTCTTCATTACTTTTAGTGACAACTTGATAATCTCCATAGTTTTTAATACGAAAACAACGTTGGCATAAATTATTATCTAAAGATGATGTATAACCTTCTTGTAATACATTTTCGCTTTGTAACTTAACACCACACCCCTCACAATATTTATCGTTCATCATAATACTCACCTTTCTTAAATAGATTCTTCTTTTGATATTTAGTCATAATTTTTCTTTCAAAGAATCTATTTAAATTTGTTATTTTTAGATCATCATTACTGATAGTATCTACAAATACTTTTAATATTTTCCCTTTATAACCATAGTTCATATCAGTAAGAAATTGGTCACCTATCATTGCTATATCTTCGTTAGCTAGATTATATTTTTTCTTAATTTTCCTAAGAGTTCTTGTTAAAGGCTTTAAAGCATTAGGATAAGCATCTATTTCTAAGATATCTTTAATAGCATTTACTCTTTTCTTAGGACTATTAGAAACTATTATTACGAGAAAATCTTTTTTTAAATCTGCTATTAGTTTCTTAATTTTAGGATCTATTTCTTTCGTATGAACGGGAACTAAGGTATTATCAAGATCAAATATTAAGCATTTTATTTTTCTTTTTTTTAACTTGCCATAATTTATGGTTAAAACGCTCTTACTGTAAACATCAGGCAAATATCTATTCATAAGTATACAACTCCTTGTATATATAGTATATATTATTTTTCGTAATCTGGCTAGTTATTTACTTTTTGTCTTATTAACATTGTATCACTTGTAATGGTATCAAAGGCATAGCCATTAGAAATGGCATAGTCTATTATTCGTTCAAGACTATTGGCAGTATAACTTTTAGTATCATGCATAAGTATTACATTGGCTTTATTATGTTTCAAACTACTAGTAACATGATTAATTAATTTATCCTCATTTCTTGCAAAAGAACTATCTCCACTTTCAATGTTCCAATCATAGTATTGATAGCCATCTTTTAAGATTTTTGTTGTTAAAAGGCTCATAATACCAGAAGAATACTTTGAAGAGATGGTATTACTACTACCACCTGGGAATCTAACTAGATTAGTTGTTACACCAGTTAAATTATAGATTCTTTGCTTGACAATATTTAAGTCATTATAATAGTTATCAAGAGAAGAATAGATATAAGAATAGTCATGGGTAGCGGTATGAATACCAATACTATGACCTTCATTAACAATTCTTTTAATTAAATCATCAGGTCCATTATTAGTAACAAAGAAAGTAGCTTTAATGTTTTTAGCTTTTAAGATATCTAGTATTTTATCGGTTGTACCAGCTCTTGGACCATCATCAAAAGTTAAATAGATAGTATTTTCTTGTAAAGGCTTTAAAACTTTTACAGTTCTTGTAAGAGTTGTTTGATTTTTAGCTTCATCACTTACAGTATAAGTGACAGTATAAGTACCTAATTTAGTTGTATCAACATCACTAGTTATTTTAATATCAGTACTTATATTTTCATCACAATTATCAAAAGCCGTTGCTCCAGGTTCGGTATAGGCTTCATTTAGTGGTATTAATAATGTTTCATCACCTAGTAAAGATATTGTAGGTTTTGTATTATCTTCATAGGTTATAAATCTTTCTAATGTTGTTTCATTACCGGCTTTATCACTTACTTGATAAATTATTTTATTTTTAGTCTTGGTTACTTTTACTTTAGAGGTTATATCACCATCTAAGTTATCATAAGCTTTAAAGCCTTGCTCTTGATATTCTTTAGAAGGACAAACATTTACCTCTTTTTCCCCTTCTAAGATAATTTGGGGTTTAGTAAGATCTTTTATTTTTACTTTTTGCTTGATATTATAGTGCCATAATTTATTTTCATAGGTGTAAGTAATATTATAATCGCCTGGTTTTTGATAGTTGATATTGCTCTCTTTTTTTAGGTTATTTTTAAAATCAATAAAGGGTGATGTTATAACAAGGTTTTGGTCACGATATTTTTCCTTCATGCCTAATATTAATATATCCTCTTTTAAACTGACTTTAGGAACAAAGATATAAAGGAAAAATAAAATTACTAATATTACGATTGTTGCTACTGTAATAATTATTGAATTGTTTTTTATATCGTCTTTTTTATCCATTTTTTAACTCCCACTACTAGTATAACATTTTATTTATATATTAACAAAAATCATTACTATTATACTTATTATTTTTAATAAATTCCCGTAAAATTTTTGTTAAGGCTCTTTTTTCAATCCTGGAGACATAACTTCTTGAAATATTTAGTTTATCAGCAATCATTTTCTGAGTCCATTCTTCTTCTCCATTAAGGCCATAACGTTTAACTATTATTTCTTTTTCTCTTTTACTTAAAACTTTAAGATAATTGTTTAGGAGTTTAACGTTATCTTTCATATTAATTTCTTCAATAAAATCTGGTTTAGGAGCTTTAATGACATCAAGAATTGATATTTCATTTCCTTCTTTATCAAAACCAACGGGTTCGTTTAAAGAGATATTTTTATTGTTTTTATTGTTAGCACGAAAGTACATTAGTATTTCATTTTGAATACATTTAGCACAATAGGTTGTTAGGCGGTTACCTTTATTAGGGATAAAGGTATCTACGCCTTTAATAAGGCCAATTGTACCAACACTGATAAGATCATCTTGATCAATATTTTTATAATCAAATTTTTTAACAATATGAGCGACTAAACGAAGGTTATGCTCTATTAATTTATTACGATAAAAGGGATCTTTTTCTTGCATTTTCTTAATGCATTCCTCTTCTTCTTCTTTGGATAAAGGTTCTTTAAAAACCTGATTTGAGTAGCTAGCAGTAAAGGTAAAAAAGCCTCGCAAGCTATCAAATAAATTAAACAACATAAATTATCACCTACTAAATTTTATGTGAACAAAGGAAACAAAATGAATTTTGTTTCGCTCCTTGTCGTTACCTCCAAGGCTTCCTACTTCACAGATAGAGTATCCTCTATTCTCCATAGGCTTAAATTCCGACAGTCGCTGCCGTACTTTTTGTTCTTTATTTATTCATTTTAATCTTAAACATTATTTAATTTTGATAGTGTAACTTTAATCCTTCAAATAAGATATTTATACTAGCATTTATATCGCGATCTAATTCTCTTCCACAACTTTGGCATTTATATTCTCTTATACTTAAATCTTTTAAACTGGCGTCTTGTTGTCCACAGTAAGAACAAATCTGACTACTTGGATAGTATGTATCTATTTTATAATAGAATTTACCTTGTAACTTACTCTTCCATTCTAGTAAGCTACATAATTTAGAAAAGCTGGCATCTAAGATATATTTTGCTAGTCTTTTATTTTTACTCATCTCTTTTACTTTTAGGTTCTCGGTTACTATTATATCATTTTCTAAAACTATTTTATTTGCTATCTTATTTAAATAATGTTTTCTTGTATTCTTTATCTTTTCGTGTAATTTTGCTATTTTTAGTTTTGTCTTATTATAGTTTTTTCCACCTTTTTCTCTTCTTGCTAATTCTCTTTGTAATCTTTTTAGTTTCTTTTCATACTTAGCGAAAATCTTATTATTATCATACTTTTCATAATCACTAGTTATAACTAAGTCTTTTACTCCTAAGTCTATTCCTATCGCTTTACTAGGTATAACTTTCTCTTTAATTAGAGCTTCTTCTTCAACAATAACACTCACATAGTATTTACCTGTTGCTTCTTTCATTACCTGCGCACTGATTATTCTTCCCCCTAGCTCTTTTTTATTACAATATCCTCTTATATCAACTAAACCTAATTTAGGGAGTTTTATTTGTCTTTTATCTAAATCAACCTTAATATTGCTATAAGTATTATTTTTATAACTACTTACAATACAGTTAGTTTTATAACTTTGGTAAGATCTTTTACCTTTAAAAACAGGGTAGTTACCTCTTTTAGCAAAGAAATTCTTATAAGCATCTTCTAAATTAAAAATGGCACATCTTAAAGCACATGAATCTACCTCTTTTAGAAATTCATACTCGTTATTTAGTTCTTTTAAATCTTTACATAAGCAGGAAGAGTTCTTAAAGCCATTATTTTTCTGATAATTTAGAAAATGGTTATAAACAAATCTAACACAACCAAAAGTTTTATTAATTAATACCTTTTGATTATCCGTTGGATATAGTCTAAACTTATATGCTTTATATGCTTCCATGACATTACCTCCCCTGATGTAATCAGCTTAGCATATAGAACAATAGTTTGTCAATAACTTTTTAAACACGTGTTAATCCTTTTTTAAAATGTCACCATATCATTAGTTAAAATGTCACCACTAAGTTTTATAATTTCTTTATAAGCAAATCATTGATAATAGGCAGTAATAACTCGTCATACTTGCTGTAATATCTTATTTTTAAGATATTACGCACTTCAAAAGAGTTTTTACTGGGTCCCTGTTGTCAATGAGGAATTATAAAGAAATTATACTATAAAATCGGTGACATTTTAACTAATGTTTAACATAACTTTTTAAACACACTTTTCTTATAGATAATTATGTGGAATTCCACATAATTATTAAAAAACCACCTAACTCAGCAATGATTTAGGTGGAACCCATTTTATTGGCAACACTCAACATGCGAAATTAAGTGTTCCTTTTTAGTTTATGTAAAATTTCTTTACATATTCAATATACCATTAAATTATCATTTAGATAATAGATAAAGACGTTTTTCCATAAATTTCCTATTACACAAGGACTATTAACTTAAACTAGTTTTATATTTCTTTAAATAAATTAAAGGTGGATTGGATTAAAATCAATATCTAGATTTACTTTAGTTATGGAAGCATAGTAGTTAACTAGTTTTTCCATTATTTCATGAAGATTATCTTGGTGTTGATATTTTAATATTAATTGATAATAATAAACGTTTTGCTTTTTAAAAATGGCGGCAGGACTTGGTCCTAAGATGATTGTTTTATCTAAGTATTTAAGACAGACTTTCTCACATTTTTTAGCTTCTATTAAAGCCATGTTTTTATCTTTACTAGAAATATTTAAAGAAACAATATAATAATAAGGAGGATATTTCATTAACTTTCTTATTTTCATTTCCTCTTGATAGAAAGCAAGATAATTATTTTCTTTGGCAAATTTAATAGCATAATTATCACTATTAAAGGTTTGAAAAATTACTTTTCCTTTTTTCTCTCCTCTTCCTGCTCTTCCTGCTACTTGATTTAAAAGAGCAAAAGTTTTTTCACTACTCCGAAAGTCAGGTAACATTAAGGAGGTATCAGCATTGATTACACCAACTAAAGTAACATTAGGAAAGTCTAGTCCTTTGGCAACCATTTGGGTTCCTAATAAAATATTAGCATTACCTTTAGCAAAAGAAGAAATAATCTTTTGATGGGCTCCTTTTCTACTTGTAGTATCTATATCCATTCTAATTACAGTGGCTTCTTTAATATATTGATGAATTTCTTCTTCTATTTTCTCTGTTCCCACTCCAAGATCTTTTAAGGAATCTTGATGACATTTAGGGCAAGTAACTTGATATTTAGTTGCATACCCACAATAATGGCATCTTAAAATATTACTGGTTTTATGATAAGTTAAAGTGATATCACAGTTAGGACATTTAATTGTTTCTCCACAATTACTACATGTAACAATAGAAGAATAACCGCGTCTATTTAAAAGAAGGATGACTTGCTCACCTTTAGCAATAGTCTTTTTTATTTCTTCTATTAAAGGAAGAGAAAAGTGTCCTTTAGATCTTTTTATTTCTTTATTCATGTCTATTAATTCTACAGTTGGCAAGGTACTATTATGAGATCCAGCTCGTTTTGTTAAAGTAACTAAATTATAAACTTTTTTTAAACCTCTTGCATATTCTTCTAGCATGGGAGTAGCACTACCTAAAACAACTTTCGCATTAGTTAGTTCTGCTCTTTTTATTGCAACCTCTTTGGCATTATATTTAGGATTATTGTCTTGTTTATAAGAATCGCTATGACATTCATCAATGATAATAAGGCCAAGATTAGTAAGGGGAGCGAAAACAGCACTTCTAGCTCCTATAACAATATCTACCTCACCTTTTACAATACGGCGATATTCATCATATTTTTCCCCATCCGATAGAGCACTATGCAATAAAGCTAGTCTACCAGCGAAACGTTCTTCAAATCGTTTAATTAACTGAGGAGTCAAAGATATCTCTGGAACTAAAACAATACTTTTTAAGCCTTTAGCTAAATATTTACTAATTAAATCTATATATACCTCTGTTTTCCCACTACCTGTTATACCATACAATAAAGAAACTGTTTTATCAGTTGCTAAAATATTAGTAACCGCATTTTTTTGCTCTTCTGTTAATATTTTTTCTTTTTTGGCCACTTGCTCATATGCTAAACGATAAACCTCTTCTTCTTTGACCGTTAAAACTTTATTTTTGACAAGGGTATTTAAAATGGCAGCAGAGAATTCTTTTAAATCTTCTCTAGTTAATTTTTCTTTATCTTTAAATAAAGCGATAACCTCTTGCTGTTTGGAAGTTAAAGTTTTACCAGAGTTAGTATTTAGAGAATAAACTTTATGATATTTAGGATTAACTTTATTTTTTATACTGGCCTTATAACCTTTAGGAAGCATAACTTGATAACAGCTTATTAAAGAAGCTAAGGTTTCTTCATGAAGGTATTTTCCTAATTTTAATAATTCAGCAGTTAAGATAACCTCTTCATCAAGAACTGCTTTTATTTCTTTAAGATTGTTAACATCACTTTTATTTTTTATTTCTAAAATGAAGCCAACAATAGTCCTATTACCAAAAGGAACCTCTACTCTCAGTCCTACTTTTATCTTTTCTTTAAGATTAGAAGGAACTTTATAGTCAAAAATCCGATCTAAACTTTTAGATGTTATCTCTACTAGTACTCCTACTATCACTTTAGCACCTCCTTAATTAAACTATAGTTCGCATTGTATTTAAAAAGAAAAGGAGTTAGTTAGAAGAAGAAAGTCATATATATTAAGAAAGCTAAGTAAATTAAACTTACTATTACGCCGTTTATTTGTTCAAACCGACTACTCTTATATTTAACTCCTACTCCAATCATCATTAAACCACCACCTATTAAACCACCAATGTGAGCGGCATTATCGACTCCTGGTAAGATGAAACCTAAAACTAAATTAATAATAATGACAGGAATAATTTGACTCTTAATAACAGAACTTAAATAGACACGGTAATGATAACCAAAATATAAAAGGGCTCCTAATAAACCAAAAATAGCTCCACTTGCTCCTACACTAACAGCATTAGGAGTTACAATAACCGATAACAAACTACCTGCTATAGCACTAAATAAGTATACAATTAAGAATCTAGTTTTGCCAATAAAGCTTTCTAACTGCATCCCAATAATCCATAAAGCATACATGTTAAATAATAAATGAGCAATATTAGCATGAAGAAAAGTTGCCGTTAATAATCTATAATACTCACCCATCTTAATAAATGGTCCAAAAGAAGCAAAATGATTATAAACATACTCACTATTTCCCATTAATAAAGGGATAAAGAATACAAGTAAGTTTATTATAATAAGTGTATAAGTTATAATTGGTCTTTTAGGTTTAAAAATATCAACGGCCTTTTTATGATCTTCTTGATTATGTTTATTTATATCGTTAGTTACTTTAACAAATAATGCTACACCCTCTTCACTAAATCTTATTTTTTTAGGTAAATCTGGGAAAATAGCCTTTAAGAATTTATTTTTCTTAATATCTTCATCTTCTTTAATTTCAATCGCTGTAACATTATCATTTTTAAATTCATCTAAAGAAACATTACCACCTAAATCTAAAAAGATACTTAAAGTGTTAAGTTTAAAGGATAAAGTTTTTCTTTTTATCTTATTTAAAATTCTATTTGTTTTGAAGACATCAAATTTATATTGTTCATTATTATGAATATATTTTATAACAATTCTAACTATTTTATAATCTTCATCTAAATTTTCAAGCCAAATTTCATCTTCTGCACCTTGTAATATAATAGGTGTATAATTTTTTTCGGTAATAAAATAATGAAGAAGTTTCATAGCTAATGTGTTTTTTTCATTCATATCTATAATATGTTCTTCCATAGCCATCGCCCTCCGCTATATATTTTAACATAATTCTACTGATAAATAAATATTATCTTTATTTTAGTTTAACTCTTTTAGATAGTCTAAAAATTCTTGAGGAGGAGTTTGTTCAAAATATAGTTCTTTTTTGGTAATAGGATGAATAAATCTTATACTTTTAGAATGTAGCATTTGCCCAAAGGGGGTTACATTTTTATGATTACCATAAACTGGATCATTAGTTACAGGATGATTGATGTAGTTTAAATGAACTCTTATTTGATGAGTTCTACCTGTTTCTAAGATGCATTCAAGTAAGGTATTATTGGAAAAGCGTTTTAAAACTTTAAAATGAGTAATTGCTTCTTTACTATTTTCAGCAGTTACAGCCATCTTTTGTCTATTATTTTCATCCCGTCCTATGGGAGCATCTATGGTCCCACTATCATGATTAATAACACCATCAACAAGAGCTAGATAATGTCTTTCAACTTTCTTTTCTTTCATCATGGCACTTAAAAGTTCCATTACTTTGGAGTTTTTTGCCACCACCATCAAACCACTAGTATCTTTATCAAGGCGATGAACAATACCAGGGCGAAAATTAGTAGTAGGTTCTACTTTATTATGATATAATAAGGCATTTACTAATGTATCTGTAACATGTCCTGGAGCAGGATGAGTGACTAAACCGCTTTGCTTATTTATGATTAGAAGGTATTCGTCTTCATAAACAATGTCTAAAGGAATATTAGTAGGTTCTAAATCACTATACTCTTCTTCTAATTCAATGGTAATTAGATCATGCTCTTTTACCTTATAACTTGCTGGTTTTATTTTACCATTAACTAATATTTTTTCTTGATCTAATAATTTTTTTATCTTACTCCGTGATAAATCTGTTACAGAAGCGAGATAGCTATCAAGTCTTTTATCACTTTCTTTTATTTCTATTTGCATGAATAATTCCTCCTATTTCTTTGATTAACATAATTATAACTCCTAAAACTATTAAAATATCAGCTAGATTAAAAACGGGATAGTTATAATTAAATACTTTAAATGATAAATAGTCAATAACATAACCATCAATTAAGCGATCAACAAAGTTACCTAAAAGCCCACTTAGAATAAGGGAATAAGCAATAGTTTCTACTCTATCATTTAAATTTTTCTTTAACTCATAGATAACAAAAGCTAAACATAGTAAAGTTATCAAAATGATTATAAAGGTTTGACTTGCTAAAATACTAAAAGCAGCACCATCATTTAAGACATAGGTTAAAGAAAAGAAATTGTCGATAACAGTTATAGTAGTTAGATAATTACTAACTAGAAACTTTATTACTAAATCTAATAAAAATAAACTACAAATCAAAATAATTACACTAATTTTCTTCATCATTTCTCCTCAGATAAGTTACTTTATTAACAACAAGTTGTAACTCATCATATCTTCTTTCAACATTTCCTCTTAACATACAAATATCACCTTTAGTAAGATCCATATATAGTTTATAGGTTTTTGGGAAAAAGATAAAGTCTAAAACACCTGTTTCATCACTACCAGTTATAAAAGCCATATCTTCATTCTTTTTCGTTTTAATAGTCTTTATTTTTTCTATCATAACTATTACATTAACTTGACGGTTAAAGTAGTTTCCTAAAAGATTAAGATCAATGATATTTTGATATTTACTTTTATAAACCGTAGCAGGATGATTACTAATATAGAAACCAAAACATGCTAGTTCTTGCTCTAAAAGAGTATTCTTAGAGTATTCAGTCATATTTTCAATCTCTGGTTTTAAAACAAGACTCTCATCTAAATCAAGAGTTAATTCTCCATAATTATATAAACTGTCTAAGTTTGTAAGTAAACATTTTCGGGTATAATTAAAGCGGTCAAAAACACCAGCTAAAATTAAAGTCTCTAATTGCTTTTTTGTAATATGTCCTCTTATTAGTCTTGAGAAGGCATCATATAAATCAGAAAACTCTTTGTTATTTCTAGCATCAACAATATTTTTACAGACATTAATACCGATACCTTTAATACTAGAAAATGGAAAGATAATAGTCTTATTTTTAGTAATAAAATGGTCTTCACTATAGTTAATATCTGGTTTTACTACTTTTAGGTTATGAGTTTTAATTTCTCTTAAGTATTCTTTTGTTTTACTTTCTACGCCAATAGTATTGTTTAAAAGATTGGCATAAAATTCTAAGGGATAATGAACTTTTAAGTAAGCCATTTTATAAGCGACCAAGGAATAAGCGACGGCATGACTTTTATTAAATCCATAACCTGCAAATTTTAAAATTGAAGCAAAGATGGTTTTAGCTGTTTCTAAATCATGACCAAGTTTTTTAGACTTTTCAAGAAATTTTGTTTCTTCTTCTTTTAAGATATCAACTTTCTTTTTACTAATAGCTCGTCTTAAAATATCTGCTTCACCTAAAGAGTACCCAGCATAAAGACTAGCGACTTGCATAATTTGCTCTTGATAAATCATAATACCATAAGTATCTTTTAAGACATTTTCTAGACTTTGGTCAAGATAT
Organism: uncultured Bacilli bacterium; assembly: GCA_944331915.1. Lineage (GTDB taxonomy): Bacteria > Bacillota_I > Bacilli_A > RF39 > UBA660 > Onthousia. The sequence continues at coordinate 11,643 of CALVIR010000023.1, forward strand.
GTTGTAGGTACTATACCTTCTTTTCTAGCAATATATAAATCGATATTTTCAGCTGGTCCTGGACGAAATAAGGCAATCGCTGCAACTAAGTCATTGAAATTAGAGGGTTTTAATTTCCTTAAGAATTTTCGCATACCACTGGATTCAAATTGAAAGATACCACTGGTGTTAGCATTTTTAAATAAATTGTAGGTTGCTTCATCATTTAAAGGTATATTATTAAAGTCAATCGTAAGATGCTGATTAATTGCAATCATATCTAAAACATTCATGATAATCGTTAAATTTCTGATACCAAGAAAGTCCATCTTTAAAAGTCCTAATTCCTCAAGATAATTCATGGCATAACCTGTTAAATACATATCATCATTTTTTGTAAGAGGAATAACCTCATCTAAATCCTTTTTACACATAACAATACCAGCAGCATGAGTACCAATTTGTCTTTTTGCCCCTTCTAGTTTTAAAGCAGTTTTAAAGACTTGTTTTAAGCTTTCATCACTTAAGATATATTCTTTAAATTTTATGTCTTCATTATAAAAATCAAGTAATTTTTTATGAGACATTGCTGGAATATAAGAGGTTAATTTATCTATTTTATAGGTGGGAATATTAAAGATTCTACCTACGTCTCTTAAAGCTTGTTTACTAGCTAAAGTTGCAAAGGTTACAATTCCTGCTACTTTTTTAGAACCATATTTATTTGTAACATAATTAATAATATCATCACGATATAAATCTGGAATGTCAGTATCAATATCAGGCATTGTTTTTCGTTCGGGGTTTAAGAATCTTTCAAAGAGTAGATTGTATTCTAAAGGATCTATTTCAGTTATACCAAGACAATAAGCAACTAAACTTCCAGCTGCACTCCCTCTCCCTGGGCCAACTAAGATTTTTTTCTTCTTTGCATATTTAATGAAGTCATAGACAACTAAAAAGTAATTAGCAAAACCCATGTCAGTAATAACTTTTAATTCATAATTTAGACGATTTAAATATTCTTTAGTAACTTTATTAGCAAGTCGTTTGGAAAGTCCTTTTAAAGACAGATTTCTTAAGTAAGTAGCACTATCCATATTATGAGGACAATCATATATTGGTAAGAGCAACTCTGCTTTAGGTAATTCTAAATTACAATCATTAACTATTTTTATTGTATTAATAAGACCAATACTATCTTCTTTTTCTAAACTATTATTTGTATGTAGTTCTTTGTTAATGACATTATATTCTATCTGATCATTAAGAGTTTTCCCATCTTTAATTAGATATAGATATTTTAAATAAATACTATCTTCTTTTGTTTTATATAAGCATTCTCTTAAGCAAACAATGTTATTAGTCTGAACTAAAGCAGCTTGTTCTTCTTCTTTAGTGCTATAACCTAAATAAATATCGGTAAGTTCATCTTTATATTTATTATAAAAGTCTAAATTACTATAAGGTATTAAAAAGTAAAGGTTATCTTTATGACTTAATAGTTTATCAATAGTTAGTGTCTGATCATTTTGATAAGTACATATTTTTATTAAATTAGTATAGCCTTGATAGTTTTTAACAAACAGAAGGACTTTATTATTTGAAATTGTAACCTCTAAACCAATAACTGGTTTGATATTTTTATCATGACATTGTTTTATAAAGTCCATAACTCCATACATATTATTATCACAGATAATAGCAGCTTTATGGCCTTTTGAAAGGTTATAATCAATAATGTCAGCAAGAGACAGTAAACTTTCTAAAAGGGAATAGTTACTTTTTACATAAAGATTATAATGCATTTTAGTCACACCTTTCTTAAGTATTTTTAGTTTATCATATTTTTTCTTTCTTTTATATAATTTGCATGTTTTTTCCATATTTATTGTTAAACATTAGTTAAAATGTCACCGATTTTATAGTATAATTTCTTTATAATTCCTCATTGACAACAGGGACCCAGTAAAAACTCTTTTGAAGTGCGTAATATCTTAAAAATAAGATATTACAGCAAGTATGACGAGTTATTACTGCCTATTATCAATGATTTGCTTATAAAGAAATTATAAAACTTAGTGGTGACATTTTAACTAAAGATATGGTGACATTTTAAAAAAGGATTAACAGTTTTTTCCATATTTATTTGACTTTACAAGGCTTTTATGATAAAGTTATAAAGCAAGTATGTTTAACTAAAAGGAGGGATTATAATGGCAAAAAAAGTAACTAATAAAAAACCTTTATCTGCAAATAGTAGATCTCATGCATTAAATATAGCAAAAAGACAACAAAAGCCTAATCTTCAAGTAATTCGTCTTGAGGATGGAACAAAAATTAGAATGAGTGCACGTGAAATCAGGACTATGCGCAAACAAGAAAAACAAGCTGCCTAATAACTTAATATGTTGTTAGGTTTTTTTATTTTTACAATTACTCTCCTGATGTCATCATCTTAGCACCTAGAACAATAGTTTGTCAATATTTTTTTATAATATGGAAAAAAATCCAAGATAAAATTTTTATCTTGGATTTCTAACAAACTTCTTTTGATTTGGTTTACCATACATTCTCTCTAATTTTTCTTGAATCCAATAGTCATGGTAAGCTTTTTCTTCTTCTGCAGTCTTAATATAATGAGGTTTGGTATCATATTTATAACCTTTTGTCATTATATCATTCAAAGATTTCTCACTACTTGGAGTTGCAGAAATACGAAGATTATTGATAAAACTCATTGAATGCTCCTTTCTTACTGCGTGGAATAATACTACCACAATTTAAGATAAATGTCAAACACAATTCTTTTTATTGTTAATCCTTTTTTAAAATGTCACCATATCTTTAGTTAAAATGTCACCACTAAGTTTTATAATTTCTTTATAAGCAAATCATTGATAATAGGCAGTAATAACTCGTCATACTTGCTGTAATATCTTATTTTTAAGATATTACGCACTTCAAAAGAGTTTTTACTGGGTCCCTGTTGTCAATGAGGAATTATAAAGAAATTATACTATAAAATCGGTGACATTTTAACTAATGTTTAACAACACAATTCTTTTTATTATATGCAAGAAAGGTTAAGATTATTCCTATCTCTCTAAATAATCAGCACCCTTATGAGGTTCTTCCCTTAATAAATCATTGAAATCTTGTTGTCTTAAAGCTTCATAAATCACAATTGCTACACTATTAGAAACATTTAAGGCCCGAACATTACTTGTCATTGGTATTCTAAGACAATGATTTAAGTCTTCTTGTAATATTTCTTTATGAATACCAGTCGATTCTTTACCAAATATAAAGTAAAGATTCTCATTTTCTTTATTACTATAATCAAAACTGGTATGAGGTTTACGGCCATATCTTGTTAAATAGTAATAAATTCCTTTATTTTTTTCTTTAAATTCAGCAAAATTTTCATATATTTCATAGTCTAGTTTATCAATGTAGTTAACAGCGCTTCTTTTTAAATGGGCTTCATCTAAAGAAAAACCTAGAGGTTTGATTAAATGAAGTTTAGTGTTAGTAGCAACGCAAGTTCGCATAATATTCCCTGTATTTTGGGGGATTTCAGGCTGATATAAAACAATATGATTCATAATTATTTTTTCTCCTACTCTATTTCGTTAACATCAAGAAAGTTTAAAGCTTCATCTTTAGTTAATAAAGCTCCATTTAAACCATCTTCGGCATCTGTTATTTTACCATCAGTAAATTTAATTAAGCAAGGTACTCTTGTAATTGTATAATCACTACCACCATAGTCTTTTAATAAATCTTCTAAATAGGTAATAGTATCATCTATATCTTCTAAATTTATGTATACTAAATCAGGATAATCGTTATTTTGAAGAGCTTTTTTTATACTAGTTTCAAATTCACGGCATTCTGAATCACTAGCAGTACATAAGTAAAGAATAGCATCAGGATTTTCTTGTAGATAATGTCCTAATTCATCCGTTTTAACCTCTAAAAGGGTATCTTTTAAAACGGGTATTTCTTGTTGATAATTTTTATAAGTTGTATACCAACTTGCAAGATATAAAACAAGAATAATTACAACAACATATATAACTCCTAAAATAAGATAATTCTTTTTTGTTTGTGTCTTAGTTTTTATTTTCATCCTATCACCTCTACTAGATTAATTGTAACATAAACTTTACCTTTTGAAAATAATAGTTTACAAATTAATAGGCATTAATATTTAACTATTATGTTATATAGGCATAAATTATGTATAAAGGAGGAATAGTAATATGTATAATAATCATATGAATACTAGGAGTGGTTTTATTCCTTTAATAATTGGTGGGGTTATTGGTTATGGAATAGGAAGTAGCAACAGACCTAATTACTATTATCCAGTATATCCAATGCCAATACCATATTTTTATAATATGCGACCAATACCATATAGTTTTTATCGTAATACATATAGAAAATAAGATCTAACTTGATCTTATTTTGATTTTCTGATACTCTTTTTCTTTTGTAATTATTTTATCATAGTAATTATTAACACTGGCAACTAAATCTTGACTAGAAATAGTATTAAGGTCAAGATTTAGAATATTAAAACTCTCAGTAAAAGAAAGACCAGAAGCTAATTTATCATTTAATTCTAATACTCTTTTATAAGTGTTTTCATCTTCATGAGTTAATAAGTAACAACTTAAAACTGTACCAATGAAATAACGATAACTAATATCAGGAGTAAACTTTTCTTGATTAGGATGGTTTGGATTATCATGCTTTTTTAATTTATCTAAAACTGTTTCTAAGGTTTCTTCCCACTTTTCAGGTGTTAGAGAAGGAAAGAAAATGACATCTTTATATTTCATCAGAAAATCATAATCAAAATCTCCTATTAAAGATCCTATATTTAAGATAAGTGTCTCATAGTATAAAGGATTAATCGTTCGATAAAAACTTAAGTATCTTTCAAGCTTTGCTTTAGTTATATCACTATCGGAATAACCTTTGGTTTTTAAATAGTCTAAGAATTTATTTTCACTATAAATAGAAATAAACTCTGTAAATAGTTCTCTAGAAGCATAATCTGCATTATTTAAGTAATGTAAAAACTCATGAAACAATATTTTACTATCAAGAATATTTCCTTCAAAACCGACATTAAAAAATAGATGTTTATCTTTTCTTCCTGAGCAATTTATAGCTAAGTAGTTTGCATCATCATTTGTAATATCCGCAAAACCAAAGGTACCATTATTAAGGCATTTAGTAAAAATTTCTTGATATTTAGGGTTTAAAAGATAAAGATATTCTCTTACAAGTTCAAGAGATGTTAAACCATCAATCTTATCATGATAGTTAATTGCAATACAATTAGTCCCTAATTTTTCATAGGGATTAATCAAACTCTTACTTTGCTCTAATAAAAGTAAAATAGGAGTTAAGTTATTTAGATAAAAAAGGTTATCGTTTTCTTTAAGATATGTATCAATTCTTTCATTTAATTCTTTCTTGTTTAACATCTACTCACCCACAGTAAAGAAACAATTCTTTACTCCCCCATAAATTTCAAAAAAAGCCTCAAAGGTTATTTGATGGCTGTTATTTCAACATCGTAACTACCATTAGGGCTTTCAACTGTAATAATATCTCCTACTTTATGATTTAATAAAGCCATAGCGATAGGACTTTCATTAGATATTCTTCCTTCAAAAGGATCAGCTTCTTGACTACCTACGATTTGATATTCATCAGTATCATCAGGATCATCAACATATTTAATAGCAACAGTGCTACCAAGTCCAACCACATCTTTAGGTATATCTTTAATAATTTCTACATTTTCAAGCATTTTTTCAATTGTTTTTATTCTGCCTTCTATTTGAGCTTGCTCATTTTTGGCAGCATCATAGTCAGCATTTTCAGATAAATCTCCAAGACTACGAGCTTCCTTAATAGCTATAATATTAGCGGGTCTTTTTTCATTTATTAAAACATCTAATTCGTTTTTTAAATCAGCTAAACCTGATTCTGTTAAATAGACAACTTTATTATTTTTCATTACTTTCACCTCATTTTATAATAATTAAGATTAGGTCCCCCTAATCATAATACGAGTAAAATTTTACCATATTTTAAAGGATTTAGCAAGCTTTTTTTACTAAATCTTTATATAATATGTATAAATGAAACAAATAGTACCACTATTTGCTACTGATTACATCATTTCTAATTCCCGCATTAAAAAGTCATCAGTCATACCAGCAATAAAGTCTATAACTTGCCGTTTTGGCGAGGTTTCTTGCAGGTAAATATAACTTTGATGATTTAAGAACGTTTGATAAATAGAACTTTGATAATTTTTTGTTTCAAGATCTTGTAAATATTTCTTGTAAAGAAGATAAATTCCTTTCTCATAGTATTCATATTTTGCTTTACTTAAAGCTTTATTGTAGATGTTGTCATAGTTAAACTTTTTTAAAGCTACTAAGGCATTATAGACTTTATCACTTAATTTAATATAGGGTTTATCTAGACTTTCATTAATTATATCAAGGATAAGAGTATTAATAATATCTTTATTGTTATCACCTAAAACACTTGTAATTTCTTTAGGAATAGCTTCTCTTTTTAAATTACCTAGCATAATAGCATCTTCAATATCTCTACCAATATAACCAATAACATCACTAATTCTTACGACACAACCTTCTAAAGTCATAGCATGATAGGTATTAGCTTTAGCTAAGTCTTGATAACTTTCTTGGTATTCTCTTAAAAACTCTTCTTTAGTTTTTTTAGTTGGTTCATAGATTGGACTAAGCATTTCACCATTATGAGTCATAATACCATCTAAAACTTGGACAGTAAGGTTTAAACCAAGTCCATTTTTAGTAATATACATATAGTATCTAACCCCTTCAATATTATGAGCAAAGTATTCACCAAGTTCTTCTCTTGAAATTTTATTTAATATAGCTTCTCCAACATGTCCAAGAGGCGCATGACCAATATCATGTCCTAAAGCAATCGCTTCTATTAAGTCTTCATTTAGATTTAGAGCTCTTCCGATAGTTCGAGCTATTTTACTAACTAATTGAACATGAGTTATTCTCTTGCTAACATGGTCATTGGAATTAGCGATATAGACTTGGGTTTTATTTAGATAACGAGTATATGATAAAGAATGAATAATTCTATCTATGTCGTGAAAAAATGGGGGTCTAATATCTTCAGCTTCTTCTTTTAATCTTATCGCCTCTTTACTCTTAGTAGCATAAATACTTAGATTTTCTTCTTTCTTTAAAAAGTTTTCTTTCGCTTTAGCAAAATTATTCATACAACACCTCCACTTATTTCTTTATATTTTTTAGTTTTTTTATTTTTGAATGAACTTTTCTTATTTTTCTAGCCTCAACTTTTTTATAAGCAACATTAAATTTTGAATTATCAAAATTACTAACATAATAATCTAAATAGTCTTCAGTAACTAAATTTTTAGGAATAAAATCTTCTTTAAATGTAAATAGAGCCACATCTTTATTGGCCTTTTTAGTAGCAAGAGTATTACAAGATATTAATTTCAATTTATTATTTTCAACCATGGTTTTATTTAAAATTTCAATACTATAATATCCTGTTAATAATTCTTTAGCAAATAAACAGTAGGAAGAAGCTACTATATAGTCTAAAAATTGATAACTTTCAAGATTATCTTCAAGTTCATAAACTGGAACGATATAATATCTGAACATAATATCTATCCTTTCTTTATTAATCTTATCATAGAATAGTCACTTAGTTTTTTAGAAAATGGTAATTTTAATATTTCTTCAGGATGTCTAGCGACAGAAATTGGTTCATTATCTTCGTTTAGAATTATCGTTATCTCATAAGGATAAATATCTCCTTCTGGAGTAAATATTTCTACTAAGTCCCCTACTTTAAAGTAATTACGTTCTTTTAGAATGATTGATTTTGTTTCTTCATCGTAACCAATTATTAAACCTAAATACTCTTGATTAGATATTTCTTGACGACCTGTATAGTATTGATCAGTAACATCTGCTTCATGAGTAAAGTACTGGCTAGTTGTTTCTCTATTTGCAACACTATCAAGTCTTTGTTTATATTCTAAAAGTTTTTCTTCGGTTAGAGTATTGTTATAAATGTTATCGATAATATAGCGGTAACTACCAATTACCGTAGCTAAGTAATACAAAGAACGCATTCTTCCTTCGACTTTTAGGGAGGTAACCCCTATTTCAATTAGATCTTTAATGTATAGGGCAAGATTTAAATCTTTTGTCGCTAAAGAGAAGGTATCACCAAGAGAGCTGTCAAAAGCAAAACGACAGACTTGGGCACAACCTCCCCTATTGGCATCACGATTAGTAACATAATTTGATAAAGTACATCTACCACTAACACAAGTACACATGGCTCCATGAATAAAGACCTCGGTATCTAAGTTAGGAAGGGATGATATTTCTTTTATTTCTTCTTCACTTAGTTCTCTAGCTAAAACAACTCTTTTAGCTCCTAAATCACGATAGAATTTAGCACTTTCTAAATTGGTAACAGAAGCTTGAGTAGAAATATGAACCTCTTTATCTTTATAGGTATCAATTAAGTATTTAGCTAAGGCAAGATCACTGACAATAAAAGCATCAATACCGCAGTTAACAACATCTTTAAAGTAGCTAGTATAATCTTCTTTATCTTGTTCATGAAAAACGATATTAGCTGTTAGATATACTTTTTTACCAAGTTTATGAGCAAAGGTACAACCTTCTTTTAACTCTTCTAAAGTAAAATTAACGGCATTAGCTCTTAGACTGTATTTTTCACCACCAACATAAACAGCATCAGCGCCATATAGTAAGGTAACTTTTAAACGTTCTAAATCTCCTGCCGGAGCTAGTAATTCTATTTTTGTCATTATCTCACCTCTTTACTTTATAGATTGTTTCGCGATATAAGAAACCACGGTTATGACCAGCAATTCTATCGATTGCCGATTTATTAAAGTCTTTAAAATTATTTATTAAGCTAATATACTCATCAGTAGTAAAGTTTCCTTCATTAATAATACCATAGTTGATACCACTATCTTGTAATTTCAAGTATACATTACTTAGATTTAAGATTTTATTATAGAAAAATGTTGTTCCTAAATCTGTCTCTTTAACGAGAAATTCTCCTTTCGTAACTGGTTCTTTAATGGTAATAGTATCTTTTTTAGGTTTAGAGTTATGAAGAAAGTAACTAGTAAGCAGATGTCTTTTACTCATAGCAGCAACGGGATTACCTAAGAGCATGACAAATAGTTCAGACTTAGTTTTTTCTCTAATTGTTAAAATATCATCTAGAGTAATTTCATTAGAAAGATATGCTCCTTTTACTCCTAAGTTATAGTATAAGTTTATCGTATCACTATTAGTAACTAAATGAGTTTCGTTAAAGATAAGATTTAAGTTTATATTATGTTCTTTAACAATATTTAATATAGCCATATCATAAAAGAAAACACCAGTAACATTTAAATCAGCAAGAGTTTTAAGAATCGTAATAAGATTAGGTATATCTTTATTAAAGATCATTTTATTTATGACCACAAAGCATTCTTTAGTAGTTTTACTTTTATATTCTTTTATATCTTCTATAGTAAAGTATTTAAAGTAGTCAACCGCATAATTTTCTAGAGGAAAAATAAAGCCATCAAGAGGAGTATCTAAATACTTTTGATAATTTGATGTAACAACTCCTAACAATTTCATAATACCAACTTCTTTCTTCTGATAAACACTATCTATATTGCCTATCAATTTATGAATAAGTATATAATATAGGAAAGAGAAAAGCAAGAAGATAATGGATAGAAATGATAAAAAGTGTGGTCTAGAGTTAATAGATCACACATTTATTAAGTTTGATAATAATATAATATCTATGATAACACACTTATAACCGGACAGTTTTTGAAACTATATAAAAATGACCCAGATATTATCCAAGTCATTTTGTCTTTTAAAATTGAAATAAACAACCTTTTTTGATATTCTTATTATAATCACAAAATAGAATAGAGGTTGTTTATGAATAAAGTATATAATACACAAGAAGAAATAGCAAGTAAAATAAAAGAATCATTAAATAAAATTTGAATTTCCCGTTTTAATAATGACGGGAATTAAGTCATGAAATTTCACTTTTAATAGATTTT
>CALVIR010000024.1 GCA_944331915.1 uncultured Bacilli bacterium
ATATGAGTTATTTCTATTCGGGATATCCAAATTTAAATTTATACACAAACGGGATATCAATATTTTAATTAACATTTCTAAAATAAAGATAGTCATTTTTCTTTTCTTATGTTATCCTAACAATAGGAGGATACTATGATGAAAAAAATATTATTTGCTTTACTACTTTTGATTGCTGGTGCTTCGATAGGTAGTGGAATTACTTTTGTTATAACTAATGGCGACACAACTCCATCAAATCAAACTAATCAAGATAATCAAGAGGGTCCAATCACTGAAGAAACAAATACATCTATTGGCATTACAAAATTCTATCCAAATTCTCTTGCTTTATTAGTAGATGGTGATGTTTATGTAAATGTTTATGGCTCTACTTTAGATATTGATAATCTTTATGGAACTGATACTTATCAAACTCTTGTTGCAACCAGAAATAATTATCAAACTTTTAATTTTCCTTTATTAAATTACAAAGATGAAACTAATCAAACGTTTACAGGTATGAAATTAAATACATCTAATGTTAAAGAAATCTATACTTTTGCTAGTGGTCAAACTTTTAACACTAACTATGGGCTTATCTTTTTAAATGAAGATGGAACTGTTAGTATAATTTCTTTATATTCTTTGATAAATGGTAATATGGATGTTACTATTATTGAAGGTTTAGCTAATATAACAAGTATCTCTAGTTCAAATGATAATGGCTATACTACTTATGCTACAGATGAACAAGGTGTCTTATACAATATGAATGACTATATTCCTACAGATTATACACTATGGTAAAAGACTAAATAGTCTTTTTTCCTTCCTTTTGCATATTATTTACTAGGTGATGTTAATGTCAAAAGAAACATTCAAAGAGTTTATTAAAACAAAACCAGAATTAGCTAAAGCTGTCTTAGAAGGAAAAACTACTTATCAGAAACTATATGAAACTTTTGACTTATATGGTAAAGATAGTCCTGTTTTTTCTTCTTTTACAGAAAAAGAAATAGAGCAAAAAAAGAGTAGTAACACTCTACAAGAGGTAACTAATATGTTTAGAAATATTGACTTAGATACTATTCAAAGAGGTGTAACAGGATTACAAAAAGCTGTAAGTTTAATAGAAGAAATTGTTCCAAAAGGAAACAATAATAACAACATTCCTTCTTATGAAGAACGACCAATTAATAGATATTATGAGGATTAATGCAAGTAGAAACAAGAATGCGTCTTAAAAGTAATCCTAATCTATATCGTTATTTAAGAGAAAACTCCTACTGGTATAAATATTTAAATAGATCCCCTTTAAATATTAAAACCTTGGAACAAGAGATGAAAGAAAAATATCGCCTACAACCAAAAGATAGAATTGAAAATATTGCTAAAAGTGTTAATATGATCCGCTCTTTTTTAGAAATAATGAAATAATTATTTCTTTTTATATTGCTTATCATTTGTCTAGAATGGTAGAATAAATATAACCTGATTGTAAATTATATTAATAAGAAGAGGTAATCACATTATGGATAAAGAAATTACAGTAGCATATCTTGACCTATTACTATCTTTAAAAGATTCAAGTGCCCTTACAAAACTGCTTGCTGCTAAAGAAGAGATACTTAAAGATGAAGACTTAGTATTAGAACTTTCTTCATATCATAAAGAACCTAGTGAAGAGAAGAGAATGGCATTATATAGTAATAATAAGTTTAAAGAGTATAAACATTTAGAAACTGAGTTTAATCTATTAATATTAGAACTAAATAAAATATTCAAAGAATTAAGGACTGATAAAAATGCGTGTAATTAGTGGTAAATATAAAGGAAGAAATATCAAAGGCTATACTTTAAAAGGAACTAGACCAACTCAAGAGCGTGTAAAAGAATCATTATTTGCAACTATTAATGCCTATCTTGAAAATAGCGTTTGCTTAGACTTGTTCGCTGGTAGTGGTAATCTAGGCATAGAAGCTTTAAGTGAAGGTGCTAAAGAGGTTGTTTTTGTTGACCGTGAATATATGGCGACAAAGACGATAAAAAGCAATCTAGACTCTTTAAATATAGAGAATGCGACTATTTTAACCATGGATTATTTACAAGCTTTAGATAAACTTAACTTAAAAAAATTTGACCTTATTTTTTTAGATCCCCCCTATAAAACAGATTATTTAAAAAAAGCTCTAGAAAAAATTAGAACTCTTAATATTTTAAAACCTCATAGTCTTTTAATATTAGAAAGTGATTCCCTAGAAAAACTAGAATTTAGCGATTATTATGAAGAGGTAAAAACTAAAAAATATGGAGATAAATATATTAGAATACTCAAAAAGAAATAGTAGAGCATTACTTTCAAGTGAAAAAATGCTTCTTTTTTTGTAAAGTAATATTTTTCTAAAATGTAAAATACCTAATATTAAGGTAGCAAAAATGTTTAGTTTTTACTGTACTTTAACATCAAAATAGAAAGTTGTTCCTTCTCCTTTTAAAGAAATAACTCCATAATTATAATTATGTAACAATAAAATATTTTTCACAATTGATAAACCAAGCCCTGTTCCATAAACTTTACGTTTATGGTTTTTCTTACTTCGATAATATTTATCAAAAACATGATCTAATTCTTCTTTAGATAATAGATTACCGCTATTAGTAATACTTAATCTATAAGTATCATCTAAAGCCTTTAATTCAATAATAACATTTTTATCTTCACCCGTATAATTTAAAGCATTATTAATAAGATTATAAATAACTTGTTCAATTTTCTTTTTATCCGCTTCAATTTTTAGAGATTTAATATTTTTATGTTTAAAAGTAATGTGATACCCATCTTTAATAATATATATTTCATGATGTTTAATTATCTTTTTTACTAAACTAACTAAATCAAAGGTACTAAGTTCTAAAACACTTAAGTTATTTTCTATTTTTGTTAACGCTAAAATATCATTAACTAAACTAGTTAGTCGATCAACCTCTTCGACAATCACTTTCAAATTTTCTTTACTTTTTTCTTTATCATTAATATTAATATCTATGATTAATTCAGCATAAGCTTTAATCATAGTAAGGGGAGTTTTAAGGTCATGTGATACATTAGCTAGAAGATCTTTTTGTAATTCTTCTGTTTTAGAAAGTTCTAATTTCATTTCATTAAGAGCATTAGTTAAATCAATTAACTCTTTAATATCACTAGTTGTTTCAAAGTTTGTCTTAAGTTTTCCTTTAGCAATTAACTTAGCTGCTTTCGATATTTTTATAATTGGGGTAGATAGCCTTTTAGAAATAAAATAAGCAACTACAATACTAAGTAGTAAAACCACAATACTTACAATAATTAATTGCTGCTCAATTATACTAACCGTTGAATCTAAAGGAATTAAAGACGTTGAAATAAAAATATAAAGATTATCACTTAACTTAGTAGCAGCCATAATACTTTTTTCATTAGTAAAAGAATTAACTAAATTATAAGTCTTAGTATTTGTATTACCATTAATAAAATTACTCTTAATCGCTTCTATATTTAATCTACAACTATTATTATACGTTGCATACAATATATAGCCATTTCTATCAGTAAGTTCAATACAAACATTTTCCCTATAAGAAATACGATCCAATTTATCTGTTAAAGAAGAGTCATTTTCTGTTATTAAAATATCATTTGCTAAATTCTTAATAGTTCTTGTCTTTGTCCATTCATAAAAGCTATCAATAAAGATAACTTGAAAAAAGAAAAGAAAAAGGAGTATTAAAAGAGAGAAAATAGCAAGATAGATAAATATTTTAGTAGATAATTTATTCTTCATCATTAAACTTATATCCTATCCCTCTAACAGTTACAATTAAATCCCGATAAATTCCAAGATTATTTCTTAACATTTTAATATGTGTATCTACAGTCCTATCATCACCATAAAAATCATATCCCCAAATTTTATTAAGTAATTGTTCTCTTGAAATAGCTAATTTTTTATTCTTAATAAAATAAGCAATAATCTCAAATTCTTTCGGAGTTATTTTTATTTCCTTATCTTTTATTTTCATTGTATGCTCTGAAAAGTTAATCACTAAATCTTTATAAGTATAAACATTAATCTCCCTTCTTGTTCTTTTAATAATTGCTTTCATTCTAGCCATTAACTCTTTAGGAGAAAAAGGCTTACATAAATAATCATCAATTCCTCGTTCAAAAGCATCTAATTTATCAATTTCCTCATCCCGTGCTGAAAGAATAATCGTAGGAACTCTTTTCTCTTTTGGAATACTATTTAATAAGGTTAACCCATCCATCTCTGGCATCATTATATCTAAAACCATTAAATCAAAAGGTTCACTTTTAATAAGTTCTAAAGCTTCTTTTCCGTCCTCAGCTTCTTTAACTAGATAGTTTTCTACTTTAGCATATTCTTTAATAACATTTCTAATATTCTCTTCATCATCAACTATTAAGACCTTGATTTGTTCCATAAATCCACCTCTTGGTCTTATTATAACGTAATTTGATGAAAGTTAACAACGTTATTTTAACTCTTTTTTTACTTGGATATAGTCATAGATAGTTGTAAAGATAACATTTAGACTAGTAGCAAAGATAAGGCCCCACATACCAATTTTTAACAATGATAATAAAAGAAGGGCACTAGTTCTAATAATCGTTCCAATAATCGTTGTTTTTAGGTTTGACTTTGTAAGTCCCATCGCATCAAGGGAAGCAGATAAAGGAGCCTGGATATATTGCAGAATACAAATAGGAGCAAGGAAACGCATATAGTTAGCCCCTTCAGTAGTATTATAAATAAGCTGTAAAAAGAATTCCGGAAAGATAAATAAAGCTCCTGATGCTGGTATCCCAATTAAAAGAGAAACTATAATCGCTTGTTTAACTTTCCCTCTTGCATAAGTATATTGTTTTTTACTTGTCGCTTTTGAAATAATTGGTAATAAAGCTTGTGATATTGCAAGGGTAAAAAACGAAGGTAATAAAAGTAAAGGCATGACAAAACCACTAATTACCCCATATTCTGTCACAATAAAATTATTACTATAGCCACAATAAGTTAAGGCATTTGTTAAAATAATTGGTTCTAAAAAATAACCAAAAGATCCGATAAGTCGACTTGCTGTTGAAGGTATACTAATTCCTAAAGCTTCTTTTGCATAAGACTTATTAAAAGCTAGATCTTTCTTCTTAATTGTTAAATTCTTAGGTAAGAAGAAAAATAAGACTAATATAGAACTAAGTTCACTAATAATATTTGTTAAAATGACAAATGTTACCGCTACCTCTAAGCCTTTACTAATAAAAATAGGTATTCCTATGACAATTAGAATCAGTCTAATAATATCCTCTAATACATTAGAGGTAACATGTGGAAGCATCTCTTGTTTTCCAAAAAAGTAGCTTCTTAAAATACTTGAGGTACTAGTAAGGGGTAAGACAACACAAATAGCAAGAATTGGTAACAGAGCCCGTTCCTCATGTAAGAAATTAAAAGCTAGAGTAGGTGCTAAAATAATAACAAAACTTATAATTAAAACATTAATAAATAGAGAAATAGGTAATAATGAAAAAAGAAGACGCTTGTTATTCTTAGAATCTTCTGCAATTAATTTTGATAAAGCCGTTGGAATACCAAATTGACACACGCCAATTAAAAGAGAGAAAGTAGGAAGAACTAACATATATAAACCAATACCTTCACTTCCCATTAATCTACTCATAATTATTTTAATAATCATTCCTAATATCTTAGTAAGAAATCCGCCAATTATTAAAATTATTGTTGATTTTATAAAGCTTTCTTTTTTCATTATACCAGCTCCTAATTATATATATGTAATTGCCAAATAAAAAATATGTAAAAATATGTTCGTAAATTTGTGTAAACACAATGTGTAAATACACAGTAAAAATATCTGTAAAATTTTATGTAACTACTTTTATTAAAATGCTAGCTGTGATAGACTTGATATATACTGTAGTAGAGGTGAAAAAAATGAGTAATGATATATTAGAATTTTTAGCTACTAAGGAGGTCCTTATTGTTATTGCTATTATCGGTTTAGCTTTAGTAGTATATATTGTCCTTTGGTTCGCTGGTTTTATGAAGAAGCATGAAGAGAAGAAGAAACTGCAAAATAACACGATGGAATTGAATAAACTTGTTGAACAAGTCGCTTTAGCAAATAAAGAAAGTGATAAACAAATAGAGAGCGTTAAAGAAATAATCGAACCCGTAGTTGAAGAAGAACAAAAAGTAGAACCCGTTATAAGAGAAGAGAGAGTTCCAATACAAGAACCTATTAAGATAGAAGAACCAGTTAAAGTTGCACAAGAACCCCAAGTTACAATTGAAAGAGGTTTTACTACCCCAATTGAGGTTCAACCCATTATCGTTAAAGAGGAACCAAAGAAAGAAACTCCAACTTTAACCGCTATCTATAACGAGGAAGAACTTACACCGGAAATTAATCAAGTCGAACCAAAAGAAGAAGGTATTAAATATAAAGATGAGGTATATACCAAAACTGAAGCAAAAAAAGAATTAGAACGTCTTACTGAAGAATTAAAGAAAGTTGAAACTAAAGAAATAGAAGAAACTAATAATATTAAGTTAACAAAGTTTGAAGAAGAACAAGAAGAAAATGCCATTATTAGTTTAGAAGAATTACTTGAAAAAGGAAAAAGTGCTACTCTTAGTGAAGAAATTGCTAAATATGAAGATGAAGGTAATGAACCTATTAGTCTTACTGAATTAGAAGCTCGTTATAAAGAAAGTAAAGACCAAGAGGTAGAGGTTTTAGATATTGAAGAACCTAAAGATGAAAAAACAAAAGTATCTATCGATGACTTTTTAGGAGCACCTTCAAAACCAGTTATGGAACCTATTAAACCTAGTGGTACTTATAAACCAAGTCCTATTATTAGTCCTGTCTATGGTATAGAAAAAGATAATAGTACTCATGTATCACCTAATAATTTAAGTCTAGAAGATACCGCTACTTATGAAAAACTTGATGAAGAAATTAGAAAAACTAATGAATTTTTATCAAAATTACGAGAGTTACAAGAAAAATTAGATTAGTAAGAAAAAAGATTATAAATTTGTTTCTATAATCTTTTCTTTTTGGACTTTTATATGCTAAAATTAAAATGACTGAGGTGAAGAGGATGGAACGAATAAAATCAAATATAAATAAAATAGATATAAAGTGGGATAATTTATCTTCTCCCTCTACTAATATTGACCATATTAAAACTACAACTAATAATATAACAGAAATTACCACTAACCTTAATACTCAAACAGTAAATCTTATTGTAACATCGAGATAAATATACCTGAAAATGAGGAAATATTAGATTTAATCTATTCTATCTGTATGATAAAGATAATAACTTTTCTGATTTAGATATCTAACAATAATAGGGGGGATTATATGCAATCTATATCTATTTTACCTGCTGATACTTATATTGTTGTTAATAAAACTGTTTTACATGAAGAAGATAGAAAAATATTAACAATGTTATATCAACCAATTATTGGTTATACAGCAGTGAGTTTATACTTAACTTTAATCGATGACTTAGATGATTTAAAAAGAACTAGTAACGACTTAACTCATCATCATTTAATGTCTGCGATGCAACTTAGACTTGATGATATAACGGTCGCAAGAGAAAAATTAGAAGCAGTTGGTTTAGTAAAAACCTATTATAAAAAAGGAACCATCAATAACTATGTTTATTTGCTATATTCGCCAATTAGTGCTAATGAGTTTTTCAATCATCCCATCTTAAATGTCGTTTTATACAATAATATTGGTAAAAAAGAGTATGATAAAAGACAAGAAATATTTAAAGTTCCAAGAATTAGACTAACAGATTATACTGATATCAGTTCTTCTTTTAATGATGTCTTTAAAAGTAGTAATATTAAACCCTTTGAAGCAACTCTAGATATTGAGAAAAGAGAAGAAGGGGAAATACCTATAGACGAGGTAATTGACTTTAACTTACTTATTTCTTCGATTCCCACTGGACTTGTTAGTAATAGATATTTTACTGATGAAACTAAGAAACTTATTAATTCTCTTGCTCTAATCTATAATATTGATACAGAAAGAATGTCTGGTTTAATTAGAACCTCTTTAACTGAAAAAGGGTTGATTGATAAAACCTTATTACGAAAAAATTGCCGAAACTATTATCAATTTGACAATGCTGGTAAGCTTCCAACTTTAATCTATCAAAAACAGCCTGAATACTTGAAGAAACCAACTGGTGATGCCTCTAAATGGGCTAAAATGGTCTATACCTTTGAAAATACAACTCCCTATGATTACTTACGTTGTAAATATAAAGGAGCAGAACCAACAAAAAGAGATCTACAACTTATAGAAGAACTAATGATAGATCAAAAACTAAGCCCTGGAGTAGTTAATGTATTAATATCATATGCTTTAAAAGTAAACAATCAAAAACTAAATCGCAACTACTTAGAAACAATCGCTGGTCAGTGGAAACGACTTAATATTGAAACTGTTGAAGAAGCGATGCGTGTAACTGAAAAAGAATATAAAAAGATGAAGAAAATTGCTACTAATACGACTAAGAGTAAAACTGTAATTAAGAAAAATACTAAAGAAGAAATTCTTCCTGATTGGTTTGATAAAGACTTAAAAACAAGTGAAGCGACCGAAGAAGAGAGAAAAGAACTTGATAAAATAATTGATAGTATAGTCTAACTTGAAAAAACTTAGAAAAAGTGTTATAATATGCCTTAATTTAAGGGGGATATTATGGTAAGAGAACAAATTATAAAAAAATATATAACAGATATTATTCTAACAATTATTGTTGTAGGTGCTCTAACCTGGTTTTGGTTTGGACCATGTAAAAATAGAGTGCGCATAAAAGAGTCTTTAGAAGCTAGTAATGTAGCATTTAATACGAAAATAGAAACAGAAGGCTTTGGCTATTTAGATATTTCTAATGATAAACTAACCAAGAAACTTGTTGTAACTAATAATACTGATAAGCAAAAAGAAATCTTTATTACTTTTAATAGTGCTAAAAATAACTATATCAATTATATAATTACAGATAATGAAGGTAATGAAAGTAGTGTTAGAACCCTATCATTAGATGGCTATATCTTAGAAAATAAGATTGCAAAGGGAGAAACTAAAGAATATACAATTACTCTTTGGGCAGATAACAATACTAATTTAGGTGGTAATTTAGAGCTTCTTTTAAATACATCTTTAACTTAGTAAACGTTTGTGTTATTATATAAATATCTTCGGATATTTATGTCCTTATAGTTCAATGGATAGAACAAGGTCCTACTAAGAGTTTAGTGAAAACTCTAAAAATGTTGAAAATAAACGGAGAACAGAATTTATATTTTAAGGATATTCGCAAAATGTTCGCAAGATTTTGAAATCTGTTTTGAAAAAAATAGTTGTATTTTAACAAAAATATTATATTTTGTGTTAAAATATATTTATGTCTCCGTAACTCAGTTGAATAGAGTAATCCCCTCCTAAGGGATAAGTCATCGGTTTGAGTCCGATCGGGGACGCCATTTAATTGAACTAGCATTCAGTCTCGTTGATTGAATGTTTTTATTTATATAACAAAGTTATTTTTCTTCCCTTTGTTGTAATGAAGCCTTCATTCTTCAAATTTTTTAATTCTCTTGACATGGCACTTCTGTCAATTGCTAAATAATCAGCTAGATCTGTATAACTTGATGTAAGATAAATATTTTTAGATCCTGTTTTTTTAAAATTTATTTCAAAATAAGTTAGAAGTTTATCTCTAATTGTTTTTTGCGTTAAAATTTCAATCTTCTTATTTTTCTCATCAATTAACTCTGTTGTAATTTCAAGTAAATTTTTAATAAATTGATTATAATAACTATAACCATTATTTTCAAAATTAATGATAAACTCATAATCAAAAAAAATAATTTTGGTATCTTCTTTTGTCAAGACATTATACTCATTATTATTTAAAGACGAAATAAAGGAACCAAAAACATTTCCTTCTTCTAACTCTTCAATAATAGTTCTATTACCATTATAATCAGTTCTAATAATTTGCGCATATCCCTCTATAACAACCCCAATAATATTTCCTTTAATCATTGAAGAAATAGCACTATCCTTCTTAAAAAAAATCGTATTAGCTTCCAATAATTTAAGAAGCTTTTTTTGATTGTTTACACTTATTTTGTTGAAAATACTGACCATTTTACACCTCTAAAATTAATATTATCATTTTTTCATTATTGTTGCAATTGCAACAATATACATTTTAAAATCTGTGCTATAGTTATGTTGTCATAAGAAAGGTAGGAAGTGAAAATGAAGATAATTAAACGTGATGGACACATCGTAGATTACTGTCCAGAAAAGATTGAAAACGCAATTCAAAAAGCAAATATGGAAGTGGAAGAAGAAGAACAAGCATCTCCTACCCAGATAAAAAATATTATTAAATATATTGAAAAACTTGGTAAGAAGAGAATGCTTGTTGAAGATATACAAGATATTATAGAAAGAAAATTAATGTCTATTGGTAAATATGAACTTGCTAAAAAATATATAACTTATCGTTATACTAGAGAACTTGTTAGAAAGAGCAATACAACAGACTTAGCTATTAAAGAGTTAATTGATGGTGAAAGTGAATATTGGAATACTGAAAACTCTAATAAAAATGCTAAAGTTGTTACAACCCAAAGAGACTATTTAGCAGGTATTACCTCAACCGATATTACAAGAAGATTTTTACTCCCAGAAGATATAGTTCAAGCTCATGATGATGGAATAATTCATTTCCATGATGCTGACTATTTTGCCCAAAATGCCTTACACAACTGCGACCTAATTAATCTTGAAGATATGTTACAAAATGGTACTAATATTAATGGTGTTATGATTGAAAAACCACACAGATTCTTAACAGCTATGACTATAGCAACTCAACTTATAACGGCAGTTAACTCTAGTCAATATGGAGGTTGTACCATAACACTTACGCACCTAGCACCATTTGTTAGAGAAAGTTATAAAAGATACTTAGACAAATACAAAAAAAGAAAATTCAGCAAAGAAAAATGTGAAGAATATGCTAAAGAAGATTTACAAAAAGAAATTGTTGATGGTGTCCAAACATTCCAATATCAAATTAATTCGATGACAACTACTAACGGACAAGCTCCATTCTTAAGTGTATGTATGTATTTAGGAGAAACAGAAGAATATAAAGAAGAACTTGCCATGATTATCGAAGAGGTTCTGAAACAAAGAATCCAAGGTATGAAAAATGAAAAAGGTGTATTTATTACTCCTGCCTTTCCTAAACTCTTATATGTACTTGAAGAAGATAATATCCATGAAGATAGTAAATACTATTACTTAACCAAATTAGCAGCTGAGTGTACTGCTAAAAGAATGGTTCCAGATTATATCTCTGAAAAAATAATGAAGCAATTAAAAATTGATAAAAATGGAAATGGCCAATGCTATCCATGTATGGGATGTAGATCATTCTTAACTCCATATGTTGATGAAAACGGTAATCCAAAATACTATGGACGTTTTAATCAAGGAGTTGTAACTATTAACTTAGTTGATGCTGCTTTATCATCTGATAAAGATATGGATGCTTTCTGGAAAATCTTAGATGAACGTCTTGAACTATGTCACAGAGCTTTACAAATAAGACATAAAAGACTTAGCAGAGTAACAAGTGATGTCGCTCCAATACTATGGCAATATGGAGCTTTAGCAAGACTTAAAAAAGGAGAGAGTATTCATGAATTATTACATCATGGCTATTCAACAATTTCTCTAGGTTATGCTGGACTATATGAATGTGTTAAATATATGACAGGTCACTCTCATACTGATAACGGTATTGGTAAAGAATTTGGTTTACAAGTAATGCAAAGACTTAATGATAAATGTAAAGAATGGAAAGAAAAAGAAGATATTGATTATAGTGTTTATGGTTCTCCTATTGAATCTACAACTTATAAATTTGCTAAATGTTTAAGAGAAAGATTTGGTAAAATTAAAGGTATAACAGACCGTGATTATATCACTAATTCTTACCATGTACCTGTATTTGAAGAAATAGATGCCTTCACAAAATTAAAACTAGAAAGTGAATTTCAAAAACTATCTCCAGGTGGAGCGATTAGTTATATTGAAACACCAAACTTAACTGATAATTTAGATGTCGTTATGGAAGTAATTAAATTCATCTATGACAACATTATGTATGCAGAATTAAATACTAAATCAGACTATTGTCAAGTTTGTGGTTACACTGGAGAAATTCTTCTTGATGATGATCTAGAATGGTATTGTCCAAACTGTGGTAATAGAGATCATGATAAACTTAATGTAGCAAGAAGGACATGTGGTTACATTGGAACTAATTTCTGGAATAAAGGTAGAACTCAAGAGATAAAAGAAAGAGTTATTCATATCGATAATAAAGAGGCTTAAGATGAGATATAATAAAATTCGGAAAATGGATATTTCTGATGGCCCAGGTATTAGAGTATCTATCTTTATGCAAGGTTGTACTTTTAACTGTAAAAACTGCTTTAATCAAGAAACACATGACTTTAAAGGTGGGGCTGAATTTACTGATGATGTTATTAATAAAGTCTTAGATTTAGCCTCAAAAGACTACATCGTTGGTCTTTCGATCTTAGGTGGTGAACCAATGCATCCCATAAATTTAGAAGGGACAACCAAGTTAGCGAAAGCTTTTAAAGAAAGATATCCTAATAAAACTATCTGGGCTTGGACAGGATACTTATTTGATCAATATTTAATTGATAAAGAGGTAACTAACTATTTAGATGTAGTAGTTGATGGGCAATATGTTGATGAATTACATGATTTTAGATTAAAATGGAAAGGTTCATCTAATCAAAGAGTGATAGATGTAAAAAAATCTAAGAAAGCTAATAAAGTTATCTTATTTGAAGAAAAAGATCTTGTTGGGGTATAACAAAACTAGGCAGAGTGTAAAAGCTTTGTCTAGTTTTATTTAATGACTTTTTAAAATTTAAAAATGGTCGTGTAATTGATATAATGCTAGATATAATCTTGAGAAATGAAACAAATCCTTTACTCTGATGAGAAAAATAAATATATTGGTGAATTCGCCTTTGGTACTAATTCTGATATTGAAATTTCATGAAATAATATTTTATTTAATGAAAAGATATTGGACTTTTTCATATCGTGTCAGGAAATAGTCACACTTTAAGTGATAAAGGCAATAGAATATCGATTGATTGGGATATTGTTAATATAATGACATTAGAATATACTGGTGGTAAAATAATAATAGATGATGAATTGATTCAAGAAAATGGAATTTTTATTCCTAAATCATTACAACCATTAAATAAAGTAAAAAAATTAGAAAGGAATTAGATTATGGATATTAAATTAAAAGAAATCGAATTAGAAAAAAGAGATATATTAAATAATTTAATGCAATTATATTTGCACAATATTAGTTTGAACTTTCCAATGGATTTTGATTCAAATACTGGCATGTATGGATATGATGATATTGAAAAATATTTTGAAAATGATAATAATAAAGCATTCTTTATTTTAAAAGAAAATGAAATTGCTGGTTTTATGTTAATTGATTTATTAGATGAGAAAAATATTGTTCAGGAAATGTTTGTATTAAATAATTATAAAAGAAAAGGTGTAGGAAAAACAGCTGTAAGTATATTATTTGATAAGTTTAAAGGAAATTGGGAAATAAAATCATTGCCTTGTTCTGAAAATGCTGAAAAATTTTGGATATCTTCAGTTAAAGAATATACTAATGATAAATTTAATTTAGAATACGTAGGTAAATTTAATAGAGCTGTTTTAACATTTAATAATGATTAATTTATGACAAAAGCCCTTATTATCAATGAAAATAGGTATTTAGGAAATTTAATATTATCGCTTGTCCCTAAAAAAAATCTATAGTATAATCTTAATAGGATAAGAAGGTGTTTATATGTTAGGAACAATTAAAGAGATTATTGATAATACGGTCACTATAGATTTGACTATAGATTTAACAAAACAGACAAACTTACTTAATTTACACGTTATTTTTGAAGATGGAGAAACGAAAATAGTAGGGGAGATTGTTAATAGTACAAAAACTACTTTAAAAATTAATATTGTTGGAGAAATAAAAGGCAATGTCTTTTTACCTGGTATTAGTGCTAAACCATCATTTAGATCAAGTGTTAGAATTGTTAATATGGCAGAACTTGCTTTAATACTAGGCCCAAGTGAACCAACAAGAGAAGATGTTACTTTAGGTTACTCCAATATTTATCAAAACTATAAAATAAATGTCAACGTTAATGCCTTTTTCAGTAACCATTTTGCAATATTAGGTAATAGTGGAGCCGGTAAATCATTTTCAGTTAGTAGAATCTTTCAAAATATCTTTGCTGATCCAAGAAAAAGCCCTGTAGGTGCTAATGTTATTATGTTTGATGCTTACGGTGAATATACAAGAGCTTTAGGTTCAATTGATCAAGTAAATCCTAATATACATTATAAAACTTATACCACTAATCCTAATCCTAGTGATCCAACAAGTGATATCTTAAATATCCCTTTATGGTTATTAGGAGTAGATGACTTAGCTTTACTTCTTAATGTAACTACCCCAAACCAGTTACCAATCATTGAAAAAGCTCTATCCCTTGTTACTATCTTAACTGGTGATGATCCAGAGGTTATAAAATATAAAAATGATATCATCGCTCGGGCAGTTTTAGATATTCTTTTAAGTGGTCATGGTTCTACCAAAATAAGAGACCAAGTAATCGCAGTTTTAACTAAATTTAACACCAAAGACTTAAGTCTTGATGCTAAAATCGTTCAACCTGGTTATGTTAGAACCTTTAAGCAATGTCTATATATAGATAAAACTGGAAAACTAATGGAAATGGAACTCGTTGTTAACTTTGTAAAACAATTCATTATGGAAGATTTAAATGTCTTAGATCGCCCTCAAAAATTCATTGCTTACACCCTAAAAGATTTAGAAACTGCGATGGACTTTGCTCTAATTAGTGAAGGAATATTGAAAAGTGATAAAGTCTATGACTATGCTAATGTTTTAAGTGTTCGTCTTCACTCTCTTGCCAATAGTCCTAGTCATGTCTTCTTTGATAGTAATGTCTATATTTCAAGAGATACTTACTTAGATCAATTATTTAGAAATGCCGAAGGAGCAAAATGTCAAATAATCAACTTTAATATCAGTTATATTGAAGATAGAATGGCTAAAGTTATTACCAAAATTATCTCTAAACTTATCTTCGATACAGCAGTTAGTAATGAAGCTCGTGGTAGTGTTCCTTATCATATCGTCATCGAAGAAGCCCACCGCTATGTTCAAAAAGATACTGATACCGAAATCCTTGGCTATAATATTTTTGATCGTATTACCAAAGAAGGACGTAAATATGGTGTTCTATTAGGCTTAATTACCCAACGTCCTAGTGAACTTTCTGATACAGCTATTTCTCAATGTTCAAACTTTATTATTCTAAGAACACTACACCCTAAAGACTTAAACTATATTAAAGAAATGGTACCTAGTATCTCTTTAGAGGTTGCTAATCAACTTAAAAACTTAAAACCTGGTAACTGTATTGCTTTCGGTAGTGCTTTTAAAGTTCCTATCAATATGTATTTTGAAAAAGCTAATCCCGAACCACTATCCAATAATGTAGATATTACTAATATTTGGTATAAAAATAGTTAAAATAGCACTTTTCTAAATAAAAAAAATATGCTACTATAATATATAGTAAATAGGAGGATGATAATGTGGCTTTAGATAAATTAAGAAAACTAATAGGTAGTGATGATACTAACGATGAAGAAGAGGTTAAAGAGGAGGAGTATTACAAAGTGAGTAAAGAAGAATATAGTTATGAAAATGGGGTTGCTGGTAGTAAGATGATGTTATTAGAGCCCCGCGCTTATTCTGAAAGTCAACAAATAGCAGATTATTTAAAAGAAAGAAATGCTGTTGTTGTTAATTTAAAAAGAGTAACACCAGATCAAGCTAAAAGAATCGTTGACTTTTTAAGTGGAACTTTATATGCAATAGGTGGAGACTTACAAAAATTAGGTGGAGGCATTTTCCTATGCACTCCAAACAATGTAAATGTTGAAGGAGAAATAAGTGATGATGCTGCTCCTACTAAAGCAGTTAAAAGAGGTAAAAAACAAGATCCAGATGACGATGAATTTGATTGGTAAAATAACCCAGTGAAGGGTGTGAGATAATGGATAAATTTAACTATGAAGCGAATGGTTATAATAAAACAGAAGTTAATAAATTTGTAAATGATGTTATCAAAGAAACAGAAGGTATCATAAAAAAGTGTCAAGAGCAAAGAAAAGAAATAAAAGCTTTACAAGATAAATTAAGTCATTATGAAAATATGGAAGATACTTTAAAACATTCTTTAATTAATGCTGAAAAAACTGCTGATAATGTTAAAAGCCTAGCAAGAGAAGAAGCGGATATTATTATTAAAGAAGCTAAAAATAATGCTTCAAGAATAGTAGGTGAAGCCTTATTAAAAGCAAGACGTATAGAAGAAGAAAGAGATACCTTAGAAAGAAATATTAAGATATTCAAAAGAAAACTCAAAATAATTGTTGAACAACAAATGGCGGTAGTAGAAGAGATAGAAACACTAGACTTAGATGAAAAATAGTCTAGTTTTCGTCTTTTAGAAAGGAAAATAAATGGAAGAGAACTTTGATGAGTTATTACTAAAATATACAGCTGCCTTAAAAACTTTGGAAACCCAAATTAGTATTTTATTACAAGACTTTGAATATAAAAACAACTATAATCCTGTTGAACATATTAAAACAAGAATAAAAAGTTATGATAGTATTGTTAAAAAACTAAAGAAAAAAGGTTATTCTATAACTACTAAAAATATTGAAAATCATGTTCATGATGTAATTGGCATGAGAATTGTTTGTAGTTTCCTATCTGACGTTTACAAAGTTGTCAGATTAATTGAAAATTGTGGTCAAATTGAGGTTCATCAACAAAAAGATTATATAACTAACCCTAAAGATTCAGGTTATACTAGTTATCATTTATTAGTTTATATTCCTGTAAACTTATTAGATGGCATTATTTTAGTGGAAGCAGAAATACAAGTAAGAACTATTGCTATGGACTTTTGGGCTAGTCTTGAACATAAACTTTCCTATAAATTTCAAGGTAATGTTCCTAAAGAAATTAAAGATTATCTCTATAAATGTGCAACTGATATTCATACTTTAGATCAGAAAATGCTAAATATTAATAAAAAAATGCAAGAAATAAATAAAGATTAAGTATAAAACTCTTATAAATAAAGCACAATATTTATGGAGCGTGATATAGATGAAAAATAAAGATGAAAATGAGGTTAATGTTTTAGACGAACTAAATAAAGGTGCTTGTATGGGACAAGATGCCATCCACTTTATCTTAGATAAAGTAGAAGATGAAGCCTTAAAAAAAGAACTTGAAAGACAATACCAAGGATATCAGCAAATATCAGATAAAATTTGTAATTTGTATCCAGAATATAGTGAAAAAAAGCCCCATGAAACTAGTACGATGAATAAAGTAATGACTTGGTATGGAATTGAAATGAAAACCTTAACAGATAATAGTACCTCTAAAATTGCTGAACTCTTAGTTCAAGGTACAAATATGGGCATAATTGAAGGAAGAAAACTATTAAACCATAAAGAAACAGATCCAAATGTTACAAAAATAACTGAAGAATATGTAGCTATGCAAGAAGAAGCTTTAGAAAAATTAAAACAATTTCTCTAGCTTCTTTTCTATTCTCATAAATTATGATATCCTATATTTATCAAATTGATATTAAAAGGAGGAGTATATATAATGAAACATGAATATAAAGCCATTGATATTGCTAAATGGTTTATAAATAAATTGCATCCAGAACCTTTAAAATTACAAAAACTATTATATTTTGCCCAGGGATTTTCTTATGCTTTTTACGATCAAGAGTTATTTCCTGATGACTTTGAAGCTTGGGTTCATGGACCAGTTATTCCTTCTATATATCATAAATATAAAAGTTATGAATATAACCCTATTAATATAAACTATGATGTAAAAGAATTTGATAAAGATACGCTAGATTTATTAGAATATGTAAATAGAAATTATGCAAAATATGATAGTAAATATTTAGAGGAAATAACCCATAAAGAGGAACCATGGTTAATGTCTAGAACTGGCTTAGATCCTGATGAGAGATGTGATAAAACAATACCAAAATCTAATATAGCCGCTTATTTTACTAGCTATGTTTTTCAACCAGACTATGAGGAGTGGGATTAATGGTAGGAGAAATTTGGACTTATGTAGCAACAAAGCCTAATAATAGTGAAGAAACAAAGGTTAGGCCTGTCTTAATAATAGGTGATGATAGTAATAATCAGTTACAATACGTTGATATACACTATGTAATTATTTCTTCTTCCGCTGAATGTGGTATATATGATGTTTTATTAGAGCAAAGTTTAGCAAAAAAGTTGGGATTATCAAGAAAATCTATAATCAAAACTACTAAAATATATACAGGACCTAAAAGTAAACTAGGAGTTAAAATTGCCGAATTACCAGCTAGCAAAAAAGAAGAGTTTATTAAAAAGTATCAAGCTTATCAAGATAATTTAATTTCAAAACTATATTTATAGGTAAAAAGAAGAAGCTTTAGAAAAATTAAAACAGTTTCTCTAGCTTCTTTTTATTTACATTTATAATAAAAAAAGTTATAATACAATTGTTTTTCGAAAGGAGAAGGATTATGAAAACGAAAGAAGAAAAGATAAAAGATTTAGAAGCAAAAGTTAGAGTTACAAATATTTATGATTATATTAGTAATACTAATAGAAAGTATTCCATCAAAGGTACTATTACAGGTACTGTTTTAGCAGCTATACCGTTAAGCATTAGTTTTGCTGCCAATGTTTTAGGAGTTGATCCTAATCCTTTAGATCCTAATGGGGCAATTAGAGTCATTGCCAATATATTTGACCTTCTTGATTCTCCTGCTCTTGCTATATTAACAGGAACAGCCTTATTCTCTTGTTCTTTAATGGATGCTAGAAGCAAAGCTTGGGGAAAAATGATTGAGATGTCTAATATGAGATACTTTTTAAATAATAAAGAATTTATTACTAAAGGATGCCCTTATAATATAAGTATATTAGATGCTAAAGATATGGATCCTGTTGATTTAGCATTATATGAACAAAAGGGTAGAAGTTTAGTAAAGAAGAATACGAAGATAAATTCATAGAATCTTTAATGAAAGGGGTAAATTTATGGAGTTATTAGTACCAGCCGGGGATATGAATTCTTTTTATGCAGCTTTAAATGGCGGAGCCGATGCCGTTTATTTAGCCTTTAAAAACTTTGGTGCTCGAAGCTATGCCAAGAACTTTACAAATGAAGAATTAAAAACTGTCTTACGTCTTGGAAAAATATATGGTGTTAAAATTTATGTAACAATGAATACACTTATTAAAGAAAATGAGGTATCTTCTTTTCTAGAAGAGGTAGAATTTCTCTATAATCTTGGTGTTGATGCTATTTTAATGCAAGACTTTGGAATGATTTCCCTTTGTTTAGAAAAATATCCTAACCTTATAATTCATGCTTCTACTCAAGTAAATAGTAGTTCTTATGAGACTATTAAACTCCTAGCAGATATTGGTGTCAAAAGAGTAGTTTTACCTCGAGAACTAACTAAAGAAGAAATTGAAAAGATAGATATTCCGATTGAACTAGAGGTCTTTATTCATGGAGCTTTATGTGTCAGTTATTCTGGTAATTGTCTTTTTAGTTCTATGTTAGGTGGTAGAAGTGGTAATCGTGGTGAATGTGTTGGCAGTTGTCGTTTGCCTTATAAATTATATAAAGATAAGACTTTAATAGATCAAGGATACCTTTTATCAATGAAAGAATTAAATGTTGGCTCTAATATTAAAAACTTACCTAAAAATATTACTAGTTTAAAAATCGAAGGACGAATGAAAAGCCCTTCTTATGTTTATTTCATAACAAGATATTATCGTAATATCCTAGATGGTAAAACAATTACTAAAGAAGATTTAGAAGACTTAAAAAGTCTTTTCTATCGGGGCTTTACTAAAGGTCATCTTTTTACTGATCCTGATTTAATTAATAAAACTAGTCCTAATCATCTTGGAAGCTTTTTAGGTCAAGTTATAAATATTACAGAAGATAGAATTAGAATAAAACTAGCCAAAGAATTACTTCAAGGTGATGGTATTCGTTTTAGAGAAAGTAATAAAGGCATGATTGTTAATTATATATATGACCTTAAAGATAATCTAATTAATAAAGGTAATATAAATGAGACTATTGAAATTGATAATAAAGTTAATTTAACTAGTTACGATGAGGTTAGAAAGACGACTAATAAGAAATTAGAAATTAAAGACTTCACTATCACAAGAAAAGTTCCGATCAATATTACTGTCAAAGCTAAAAAGTATGAGAAATTCTCTTTAACTTTTGATGATGGTACTAATCAAGTAACATATACTGGAGAAATAGTAGAAAAGTCTCTTAATAATCCTCTATCTAAAGAACGTTTAATTTTACAATTAGAAAAACTGGGTAATACTCCCTTTAAAGTTAAACATATAAATATTGATATTGATGATGATATTTTTATTAGAATAGGGGATTTAAATATAGCAAGACGTACTCTTTCTGAAAGACTAATTGGGGCAAGACTTAATAACTATTTAGAACCTGTTGTAAACGATATAACCTTTACTAAGCTAAATGATACGGAACCATTAAATTTATCTTTATATCAAGAAATAACTCGTAATCCTTTTCATATTAAAGAAGACTTAAAAGAACATAGCCTTGTTAGTAACTTATATAAACCAACTACTAATGTTATCTCTTCATACCACTTAAATGTCTTTAACTCTTATACTGCTTATTATCTTTATAAATTAGGCTATAAAGCTATAACTCTATCAGTAGAACTTAATTCTTTAGAACTTAAAAACTTAATCAAAACTATTAGAGAAAGATTTGGCAATATTCCGTTAATTATTAAAACTAAAGGACCTGTAGAGGTTATGCTTATTAAAGGCAATGTCTTAAATATAGCTGAAAATACTAACTATACTCTAATAAATACTAAAAATGATAAATTTCCTGTCTTCTATGATGGTAGATGTACGCATATTAATTCTAGTTATGAACTTAATTTAGATGAGAAAGAGTTTAATTATGATAATGTTTATTTTATAGGAGGTTAGCATGGAAATTAAAAAAGAATTTTATTTGCCTAAAAAAAGTGTTTTAAGTTTATATAATATTAGTTATTTAGAAGAAGATTTTAATCTGGTTACCGATAAAATATCTAATAGTCTTGGTAATAGGAAAGTATAGCAATATAAGTACTATGACTGAATTAAATTCGAAGTGCCCGTAAATTGAAAGTAAATTAATTATAAGAGAAAGTTCCCGAAAAATAAGGGA
>CALVIR010000025.1 GCA_944331915.1 uncultured Bacilli bacterium
TTTATGGTTATTTATAGGTATATTATACCACGAGTTCTTTCATCTTTTTTATTTTCCGATAAATTTAGACTCCGTCTAATGATTTTTGTTTTTGACACTATCTAAATTTAATGCTATAATCTTTGTGACAGCAATGAAGAGGACATAACTAATATAAAGTTATTTAAGAGAGTTATTGGGTGGTGAAAAATAACATAATCTATATTAGTTCCTACCTCGGAGTGGAATGTAAACATTTCCGGGTAAAACCGTTATCTAAATTAAGAAAAAAGAGGATGGTACCGCGAACTTTTCGCTCCTTACTATTCTCTTTTTTGTATTTAGAGGAGAAATCAAAATAATAATGTAGGAGGAGAAAATGAAATTAAGTAATTTAAACATTAGAAAAATTAATTTAAATGATATTGATAAAGATTATGCTGGTCAAGATATTTTAATGAAATTAGGAGAATTATATCAATATGAAAGTGGAATTTATGGTTATGGTAATATCTTTACGAAACTAGAAAGAAAAGTTGAAGATATTATTATTGAAGAATTAGATAAAGCTGGGTGTATTCAAGTAGAATTTCCTAAACTACAACCTAAAAGTGTTTGGGAAAGATCTAATCGTTGGGACCTTTATACTAAAGAAAATGATATTATGTTTACCCTTGATAATAACTTAGGTGAATATGGACTTGCTCCTACCGCTGAAGAATGTGCTACTATTTTTGGAGCTAATAGACTTATCTCTTACAAAAATTTACCTGCTATTTATTACCAGATTGGAGAAAAATTCCGAAAAGAAATTAGAACTAGAGGATATTTATTTAGACCTCGAACTTTCGTCATGATGGATGCCTACTCTTTTGATAAAAATAAAGAAGATATGAATAAAACCTACCAATTAATGCATAAAGCTTATATAAATATCTTTAAAAGACTAGGGATTAATATTATTCCAACTGTAAGTGATAATGGAACTATGGGAGGAAATATTTCCGAAGAGTTTCAAGCAATTACTAATTTAGGAGAAGATACTATTCTTTATGATGAAAAAGAAAATATTGGTATTAATAAAGAGGTGTTAGACTTTCCTGATAAAGATAACTATCTAAAACAATTAGGAATAGAAGATATTAGTACTTTAAAAGAATATAATGCTGTTGAATTAGGAAATAATTTTCAACTTGGAACTAAATATTCTGAAGCTATGGGACTTTACTATAAAGATGAAGAAGGAAATGATCAACCTTATTATATGGGCTGTTATGGTATTGGTTTAGGAAGAATTATTGCTACTATTATTGAAAATAATGTTCTAAAAGATGATGACAAAATAAAAGGCTTTGCTCTTCCTAAAAACATTGCTCCATATTTAATCCAAATTGTTTATAAAGATGATAAAAAAGATATTGCCTTTAATCTTTATCAACAATTAGAAGATATGAATATAAAGTGTATTATTGATGATAGAACTGGTTATTCTTTAGGTAATAAAATAAAAGATACTTATGTTTTAGGTACACCATACTTATTAGTTATTGGTGATAAGTATCAAGAAGGAGAACTTGAATTAGAAGATATTAAAACTAAAGAAATAATTAAAACTAATCTTACAGATATCAAAAATATTATATAAAAAGCGTAGGACAAAATTAATCCTACGTTTTTTAAATATTTAAACCTGTATTATAAATACTAAGGTCAAGACCTAGATAGTTATAAAGTATTGTCATTAAGTTATTTTGAATGGTTGTTAAATCCTCTTCTGTTAAGTCATTAAGGTTAATATTATCAGTTGTATTAATATTAGAGAAATCTGCTACACCATCTGTAATATTACAAGTATCACTTAAAGTTAAGAAAGTAATTGTATAGTCTCCGGAATTAGCACTTATTTCCATATTAGTATTAATGGTATTGTCTGTCCTTGTACTATTTAAATTAACCATTATAGCAACATTATCTGCAGTATTAAAAGTTAAATCAACAGTAGTAGAGGTATCACCATAAGAAATGCTACCAATATCTTCATTATTAACAATTATATCAATAGTAATAGTATTTCCTTCTTTAGTTATATCCCCTCTTAAAGCTTCTTCTCCAGCACTTTCTAAAATTATACTTTTATTTTTATCATCAAAGATAATACTATAATCCTCATTACTATCTTTTGCATTAAAGCTATATCTAATAATTTCATCTTTTTCTAAGAAAATACTATAACTAATATTAACCTCTTCTTCACTTTCTTCGGTTGTAATTTCGGCATTTTCTAGAAAACTATCTAATATTTCTTTCGCTTTCTCATCTTTATTTAAATCATCTACAATTGCTTCTGCTAACTCCATAAAACGCTTATTATCAATAGAAATACTAATTTTCTTAGTAGCAGTACCATCTATATCTTCTGTACCTACTGTAATATCTTTTTGAGTTAAATTGTTTTTTAAACTATCAAGCATTTTATTATAAATATAGTCGATATCTTCTTTAGTACTTTGACTATTTTCTAAATAACTAAAGAAATCAATATTATCAATTACAATGTAACGATCAAAAATATTTCTAAAAAGATAATACATAATATTATCAGCTTGATATAGTTCAAACCCAATTAGACTTTCTCCATTAAAAAGCAATAATCCATCAATATAGAATTTCTTAGCAGCTGTATCAATAATATAGTTATAGTCAAAAGTAGAATTATTAATATTATTGATAAGAACATCACTACCATCACTACTATTTCCAAGTAAACTATTAATATTCATTCTCATTTGACCATTAATAGTCTGTTGAAAGCTTGTCGTATTAGTAGTTGTTTCGCTTCCTTGAAAAGTCTCTTCTAAAGCACTTTTCAAATCATTAAATGATGTGATAATTCTTTCCTTATTACTACCAGTTTGAATTGTAATTAACAATCCTGCAATCAATAAACATACTGCTATAATTAAAATAATTACAGCAATTACACCTCTTTTTTTCATAAATCCACTCCTTACTTATATAGTATAATACAAACTAACAGAATATTAAATAAAAGTCATAATATTTTTTTCTGCTTGACATAATTATAACTTATAAATATAGTCTATTGTCTTGGTACAGCCTTCTAATCTTTTAGTTAAGACTCTCATTTCTCTTTTAGCAGGAGTAAGTTTAAATAATTTAGAAGCAGCATAATCAACCGTGAGATTTTTTCTTTGTAAATCTTCTAAATGAAATTTAGTAAGATATGAAGAAACTAAGTTATTTAAAACTGCATTAATATCAATATCGTTATTATTATGAATTTCTCTACACCCAACCATACCTTCATACTCCCATCTATCAGGATCAATTAAGACAATACTATCAGCAGTTATAATTAAATTTTTAATCTTAACATCATTAAATCTAATATTTTTAACACTTAATATTTTACTTATAGCATAAAGGTTATAGACACTATTCAAAAGATATTCTTTTGGTAATTCTAAAATATCTAAAGGATATGGCTTATAATAATCCATTATATAAGCATCAGCATTACAACTTTTTCTTTCTGTTGTTAAATAGCTCTTAATATTAACAAGACTTTCATTATTGATGTCGTGTAAAATATTATACAAAGAATCATCTAATCTATTAAAATAATAATTATGCTCTTGATCATAATATTTAATACATGAATTAGTACCATAATGATAAACTCCACCACAATTTCCATGAGAAATTTGATTTTCCTTGCTAAAAGTTTCATTAGGTATTTCTAGTTGTTGTCCTTCTTGATTGTAAAATAACATTATTTCTTCCTTTCTATTCAACAGTAACGGACTTAGCTAAGTTCTTAGGTTTATCAATATCTGTTCCTCTTAAGTCAGCGGTATAATAAGCGATTAATTGTAAAGGAATAACAGTGATTATAGCTTTTAAGAAACTTGATGTAAAAGGAATTCTTACAATAGTAAAACTATCATTAGTAATTGTCTTATCATCAGTAAGTAAATATACTTTAGCTCCTCTAGCAAGTACTTCTTCTAAGTTACTAACTGTCTTAGCATTTATTTTCTTATCAGTCGCACAAGCAATAACAGGAGTACCTTTTCTAATTAATGAGATTGTTCCATGTTTTAATTCTCCTGCAGCTAAAGCTTCACTATGAATATAAGATATTTCTTTAAGTTTTAAAGATCCTTCCATACTAATATAATAGTCAAGTCCTCTTCCAATATAAAAAGCATTTTCTTCTTGATATATCTCTTTAGCAATACTTTGATATTTATCTTTAGCAAGTAATACTTGTTTTATATAAGTACTGACATTATTAAATTCTGCAAGAATATCTTCTACCTCTTCTTTAGACAGTAATTTTTTTCTATAACCATGACTTAATACTAATAACGATAATAGTGCTACTTGAGCAGTATATGCTTTAGTAGAAGCGACAGCTATTTCTTTACCAGTTTCTAAGTATAATACTTTTTGTACTCCTCTTGCGATAGAACTTTCTTTAACATTTATAATTCCTAAAGAATCTAAATTATTGGCATTAACTAGTTTTAAAGCGGCTAAAGTATCGGCAGTTTCTCCTGATTGCGAAATAAAGATTGTTAAGGTATCTTTACTTAAGAAATTATTTTGATATCTATATTCACTAGCTAGATAAACATGACATCTCGTATTAGTAAACTCTTGAAATAAGTATTTAGCAATAAGACCTGCATGCATAGCTGTACCACAAGCAACAATATTTATTTCTCTATATTTAGTTAAATCTGGTAATTCTAGTAAAGAATTTATACCTTTATTAATATATTTCTCTATAGTTTTATAAACAGTATCTTTCTGTTCTTCTATCTCTTTTAGCATATAATGTTTATATGATCCTTTTCCAAGTTCTTCGCCTTGTTCTTGATAAGTTTTAATATCTTTTGTTATTTCTTTACCATCTTTATTATAGAAAGTAACCTCATTAGCTTTGACTTTCGCATACTCTAAATCTCCTACTAAATAATAAGTATTAGTATATTTTAGTATCGCTTGAATATCACTAGCTATTAAGTTTGAATGTTGGCCTAAACCAATTATCATTGGGCTTTCTTTTTTTAGAACATAGATTGTTTTGTCATCATTATCTAACAAGAAAAGAATAGCATAGCTGCCAACTGCATTGGTCATAAATTTTTGAATTGCATCATCAATATTCTTAGTAGCTTGATAGTAATAATCTAATAGAGCTCCTGCTACTTCAGTATCAGTTTTACTTTTAAAGATATAACCTTCTTTTTCAAGCATTTCAGAAAGTTCTAAAAAGTTTTCAATTATTCCATTATGAACTAAAGTAATATGCTTAACTTGATGAGGATGAGCATTAACTGTATTCGCTTCCCCATGAGTAGCCCATCTTGTATGGGCAATTCCTATTGTTGTATCTTCATCTAAGTTTATTTTATCCTCTAAATGTTTAACTTTTCCTTTCGCTTTAATAATCTTAATCTTTTTATCTTTAAAGTAACCTACCCCTGCTGAATCATACCCCCGATATTCTAACGCATATAAACCATCTAGTAAAATAGGCAAGATTTTTTCTTTAGTGCTTACGGCACCAACAATACCACACATATATAAATCTCCTTAAAATATAATATTAATGTATGTTTTGTCATAATCTTGATTTTATGGTTTGTCATACACTTAACGACTTTAAGCCGTGATAGCATCCGCCGAAATTTCGATAACTATCAACCTCGTCAACCCTTAGGTTCTGGCGCTAAAATAATTTATTTCCTCCCTAATAAAATTATCTTTATTATTAGTTTATGTTTTCATGGGCAATTTGTCAAATTATACTGACATTTTCTTTGTAAAGTGATTAAAAGATGCTATAATAGAAATATGTTCATGTAGCTCAGTTGGATAGAGTGTTTCCCTCCGAAGGAAAAGGTCGTGGGTTCAACTCCCACCATGAACACCAGAAGAAAAACAAACGAATTATCTTCCTAGATAGTTCGTTTTTAATTTACTCTTTCATAAATTCTTCATAATCTTTAACAATAGACGTAACATCACCTTGTTTAACTATTTTACCATCATTTAACCAAATAACCTCATCACATAATTCTTTAATAGTACTTAAACTATGAGAAACAATAATAACAGTTCTATTTTCATCTGATATTAATTCTTTCATTTTATTATAACTTTTTTCTTTAAATCTTGCATCTCCCACGGCTAAAACCTCATCTATAAGCATAATATCTGTCTCTAATATTGCTGTAATAGCAAAAGCTAGTTTTGAATGCATACCAGATGAATATGTTTTAACTGGTTTGTATATAAATTTGCCAATATCAGCAAAATCAATAATTTCTTTTTCTTTCTGTTTTATTTCTTCTTCACTAAAACCAAGTAACATTCCTGATAAATATATATTTTCTAACCCTGTAAGTTTATTGTTGAACCCTACTCCTATTGATAATAATGAGATTGTATTATGATGTAAATCAATCGTTCCTTTATCTGGAGAAAATATTCCTGCAAGTGCTCTTAATAAAGTTGATTTACCACTACCATTTTTTCCAATAATACCTAAAATCTTGCCTTTTTTTAATTCAAAACTTACTCCTTTTAAAGCCTCAAAAACA
Source organism: uncultured Bacilli bacterium (assembly GCA_944331915.1). Lineage (GTDB taxonomy): Bacteria > Bacillota_I > Bacilli_A > RF39 > UBA660 > Onthousia. The sequence continues at coordinate 6,615 of CALVIR010000025.1, forward strand.
TCAACACGTTTTTTCTTCTTATCCCAAGAATTTCTAATTGATGTCTTCTCTATACTTCGATAAGAAATATGTAAATTTTTAACTGATATTGCAATATCATCTTTATTTTTCTTTACCATTATATCACCTTCGCATAATTATTCTCATTTTTGTGAATAACGTGGATTCCAATTGCACATAATATTATTCCTATAACAAACCAGATGAAGAGAAATAAAAAATTTGGTAATTGCCCATACATAAAAACTTTTCTAAACTCATCCATAATAAAAGCGATAGGATTAGCTTTTAACAGAATGCTTCCTAATAAGCTATCTAACCTTCCTCTAATACTATAAAAGACACCAGAAAGATAAAATAACATTCTAAGACCAATTTTAACTAAATTGGCTAAATCAACAAGATAGACTCCAAAATGCATTAATAAAAGACCAAGCCCAAACGAAATCACATATAAAACTATTAAAATAGGTAAGGCTAAAACAAGATGCCATGTAAAAGGTACACCCAAACATAACATTAAGACTAAATTAAGAAGCCATGCAATAAATAATTTGAATAGATAAGTAAATGATTTAGCAAGTAATAAAATGTATTTAGGAATATAAACTTTAGTTACTAAACCTCTATTATTTATTATTAATTTGACACTACCGGTTATCATTCGATTAAAAAACTCCCAAGCAGAAAGGCCTGTAAAAATAAAAACTGGAAAATATTCAATATTAGATTTAAAGATATAACCAAATACAAAAGTATAAATAAGCATAAAACAAAGTGGTTCTATTATCCACCAAAGCCAGTTTAAATAAGAACCTGCTACCTCACTTTTTAATTCCGCTTTCGCTGAATATAAAGCATATTTATAATATTTTTTAATATTAATACAAAATTTTTTCATTTACTTACCACTTTCTTTCGTTATTATAACTGTTTTATAATAAATTTCACTAATTTCAAAGTCACACCTTCATTTAAATCATCAATATATTTTTTAGCAAAGGAAAAAGAATTCACATGATTATATTTACCTGATTCAATTAAGTTCGTAATCTCTTTTATATTATTAGAAATTGGTCCAGGCATTTCTTTATAGTAATCAATATAAAGACCTCTAGAGGTAATATATTCATCAAAATCTTCTGCATAAAGAAATATAGGTTTATTAAGAATAGAAGCTTCATAAATAATCGCTGAATAATCAGTTATGACATAATCTGCGACAAATAATAATTCAAGTCCCAAAAAATTAATTTCTTTCGCTTTATTAATGTTTTTTCCATCAACATAAATATATTCATTACCACCATGCAATTTAATAAGCAAATTATAACGTTTATAATCAACAGCTTTAATAATTTTATCCAAATTATATTTCTTATGTAAACGATGTGTTGGGCAGTATAAGATGTTTTTCTTCTGATTATTACAAGCTTCATAAATAGTAAAGAATTTTCTAACAATATTCTCTTTTACTTTTTTATTTAATAAGTAATCAACTCTTGGCAAAGACATAACTATCATTTTATCTTCTTGATAACCAAAAGCTGAAGCAAAATTTTTCTTACATTTTTTACTAGATACTAATATGTAGTCATAATTTTTATGCATTTTCATCACTTTAGCTAGTTTACTACTCCTGCCATCTTCTAAATCTAAAGATGAATAACCAAACTTTTTAAGTGATCCTAAAGCATGCCAAATCTGTATAACTTTTAAGTTTTTCTTATGATGTAGAAGGCAAATAGGAATACAATAAGAATCTAAAATAACAACTTTTGAGGTAGCAATATGATACATTAATTTAAAGATATAAAGCCCATACTTTATTTTGTTTAACACCCCAGACTCTAATCTTTTACATAAGATAACAAGCTCTAAATTTCTATTTTTCTTCAAGTCATCAGTTAATAGTTTAAAATCTAAGGTTATCTCATTACTTTGACGACTAATAAAAGTTATTTTGTTTTTATGAGTAGGAAAAAGCTTTATAAAAGCATAAATAATATTTAAAAAGAAAATCCCTATCTTAAGTATTATCGTCATCATTTACTACTTTTCCTTCAAATATATATTGATATGTCTTTTCTGTAGATTTACCATCACAGGCTTCTAAGAATTTGTTAAAGAATTTCTTACGTTCATCTTTACAAAGGTTGCTTTTTTGAATCGCTTTAACAAGTTCATTTGTATTTAATGCCACCTCTCCATAAACATAATCATTAAACGGAAAATATAAACCTCTTCCTGCTTCATATTCTTGCAAATCATAAGTAAAATAGATTATTGGCCTATTAAGAAAAGCCCAGTCAAAAATAACAGAGGAATAATCAGTTATTAAAATATCTGATATTAGTAATAAATCATTTATATCTCTTTCATTAGATAAGTCATAGTAAAAGTTATCATACTTTTCAAAATTTAAACCTTCAAGTTGATGATTAATAATATTATTGTATAAAGCTGGATGCCATTTAAAGATAAATATGTAGTCGTCTTTAAATTGATTATATATCTCATCTAAATCCAACTTAGAAAAATCATAATAAGCTCCACCTGCACTAACATTTTTATAGGGTGTTCCTCTATAAGTAGGAGCAAATAAAATAACTTTCTTGTTTTTGATAAAAGGATATTTTTCTTCTAAAGCTGTTACTTTTTCTTTGATTAATTTTTTATCAAAAAACATATCTGTTCTAGGAAAACCTGTCGCTTGGATTTTCTTTATATCAATTGCAAAAGCTTCTGCATAGCAAGTTCTTATATCTTTACTGCTAACAATCGCTTTAGTATATTTCTTATACCCTGGATGTACACTTTTTAAATCTCCACCTTTTTCTATCGATCTACTAAAGCCAAATTTTTTAAAGGCTCCTGCTCCATGCCATAATTGGACTAATTCTTGTTTTCTTCTTACTCTAATATAAGAGGTTGTACGACATAAATCATCTAATAATATATATTTAGCAACAGAAATATTATATATTAATTTTAAACTTTCTTTAAAGCTTCTTTTTACTCTTCTATCAGCTTTACATGATACAACCTTTTTATATGTATTAGGAATATAATTATACATATAGCCAAGATTTTCATTACCAATATTTTCTCTTATATCACTAATAAATAAAACTCTATTTTTATCTAGCGGTAACAGACTAAATAAACGATTTAAAATAATTATTACTGCACATCTAAAACCCTTTTTAATTTTCTTTTTCTTTTTAAACCATAAAAGCTGAAACTCTATTATTAGAAACATAACTATTAATATGATTGTATTTAAATCTACTTCTAATTTCATTTTTTACCACCTATAAATTCCATTTCATTACTGTTTTAAAATCATTATGTAAACTTTTTTCAAATGCTGGCCCTATATCTGTAAAATTATTAATATTTATAATTTCTGTGATAATTGTTCCCATATATTCTTTTGCTTTAGGAAATCTTTCTAAAAAGTCAATGGCAGCTTTAAAGTCTTCATAACCGCTACGACTATTTCCTAGCAAGGTTAAGCCTTTTTCTAAAACCATACGAGTATTAATGCCCACTCTATTTTCACTAACTCCTAATAAGGAAATACTTCCTTGAGGATTTATTAAATCAATAATTTGATTAATAGCATCTTCTGCATTAGTTCCTCCAACACATTCAAAGGCATGGTCAATAGTTAAACCTTTAGGAACATTATCTACGGTATAAACCTCATCAGCAAAAGAAAAATATGATAATTTGGTCATATTAGTACCAAAAACAATAATCTTTGCATTTGGAAAAGTATATTTTAAAACTAATGCAGTACAAAAACCAACATTACCACAACCCCAAATACCTAAAACTTGTTTTCTATTATGACTATAACTTGTAAAATGTTCTAATGCATTCATAGAAACACTTAAAAGTTCAAACATAGCAGCTATTCTATCATCAACTTTTTTATATTCAATAACTCTTTCTCGAGACATACAAACAATAGATCTCATAAAACCATCTATCCCACTTGATTTGAATTTACTGCTTCTTAAGTAATTTTCTTTCACTATTTTATCAGTCTCAACAGGAGTATTAGGAATCATTACTACTTTCGTTCCCTTTTTTATCTTTCCTCTTGGATCATAAATAACCTCACCTACTGCTTCATGTATAAGAGCCATGGGCAATTTTTTATTTAAAGTTTCAATATTGCGATTCCCAGAAAAATATCTTAAATCAGCAGCACAAATAGATAAATAAGTAGGTTTAACTACGACATCATCCTCACTTAAATGTTCTTCTACTAAATCAATTCTAAACTTTTTAGGAGCATATAATCTATAACACTGACTAATCATGATCTCTCACCTTTAAAATAGCATTAGCGATACTTAAATCAAAGACTGTTGTTATTTTAATATTAAAAGTCTCTCCTGCTACAACTTTTACTTTTTCTCCCTTCAAAGTAAATATTTTACAGGCATCTGTTAAAATATCTTTCTCTTCCGTAGTTAAAGAATTGAATAAATCCATAAGCTTTTTAATTTTAAAACTCTGTGGTGTTTGACCTAAGAATATTTTTGACCTATCAGGAATAGATGATATTATTCCATCTTTTTCAATGTTAATAATTGTATCGGTTGCATCAATCGCTGTATCTGTCGCATCATATTTTTTCATTGCATTAATATTATCATTTATTATTCTTTGATTAACAAATGGTCTTACCGCATCATGAGTAACAATAATATCGTTATCATTTAAGCCATAGTTTTCTTCAATATATTTACAACCATTCATGATTGTATCATTTCTAGTCGCTCCTCCAATAACAAGTTTAATATCTTCAGGATTTAATATATATTTACTAATTAAATCCTCTGTATAAGTTATCCATTCTTGCGGTAAGCAAACAATTATTTTATCAAATTTAGGATTAATAATAAATTGTTCAAGCGTATGAATAATTATTGGTTTATTTCCTAACATTTGAAATTGTTTTGGTAAATTAGTATCTCCAAATCTTTTTCCGCTTCCCCCAGCTAAAATCTCTGCATAAATCATTTTTTTACTCCTTCTTCCTAAAATTGCACTTGATTTGATATTTATTATACATTATTTTTTCCTATAAAGATACATTTTTAGTTAATATTTTTGGTAATAAATTGCCTAAAAATCGGTAATATTATTAAAGAGATGATTTTTTTACAAAAAAGATATTGTCAAACATTTTTTTTCATGATATTATTAATATGTTCAGTTTTGGCGAGATAGCTCAGTTGGCTAGAGCGCTCGGTTCATACCCGAAAGGTCGAGGGTTCGAATCCCCCTCTCGCTACCAATATGTATTTAACTAGATAGAAATATCTAGTTTTTTCTTATTTTTAAATATATAATGATATTGAGGAGAAAACTTTATGAAAAAAATATTTATTGTTATTATAATTTTAGGAATAATAATTTTTATTAGCGCCATACTCTATTTTTTACCTTTTAAAAGGACTTATCAAACTAAATTAGGTTATACGATTGATATACCTCTTCTTTCTAAAGTAACTGATCAAATTGATGATTATGAAGCGAATGATGATAATGAAAAAATTGTCATTACTAGTTATCATAGTAAAAGTAGTCTTGATATTATCAATGATTTTTTAAAACAATGTGAGAAAAATGTTTATAGTGATATAACTACCCTTTACTATTATGAGAAAGATGATTTTACATTAAAATTAGATAACGTAGATGAAGGAGTTTTTCAAACTATAGAATTAACTCTTTATAAAGGTAATAGATACAAAAGAGCTTTAGAAGATGATGAGTTTTGGGATAATTATAAAGCAGGACCTAATAGAATTAGTTATGAAAGTGATAATTCTGGATTAGTTAATATTTATCAAAATATATATACTTATAATATAAGTGATGTTACTATTGTCGATGGTGCTCACTACTACACTATCTTAGATATTTTTAGATATAACCACTTTACACCTGACTATTTTACCAATCACTATGAAAATATTGTTAAGATAAATTATGGGGAAAAAGAAACAACCACTGATTATACTCTTTATCGTCCTAGTGAAGAAAGAATGTATGAAAATACTAACTATAGCCTTTTAATATGTAATAATAAATATATATTTGGTAGTGATACCTTAGAGTATGATGAGTCTTTATGTAAGTAAAACTTAGTGTCAAGTAGTAATAATTTAGTTACTGTTTATTCTTTCCTTTCTGTAATAGTGTTATAATTTAGAAAAAGAAAGAATTGATATGATGAAGAAACTATTAACGATCCCCAAAATGATTATCCTAGGTATAATTATAGGTATTTTAAGTAAAACATTTGATCTTTACACTCAAAATCTAGGCAATATATTTTCTGAATTGTCCATCTTTATACTATTAGGCCTATTGATCTCTTTAGAAAGTGAAACTAATATGAAAGCGATGCTTAATCTTTTAGCATTTTGTGTAAGTATGGTCATGACTTATTATTTAACTGCTATAATTACTCATAGTATTTATAACTATAACTTTATAATGGGTTGGCTCGTAATTGCAATTATATCCCCTCTTTTTGCATATATAACAAGATTAACTTTAAGAAGAGGATTAATTTCTATAGTTATTAAATTTTTAATACTCATAACAACACTATCTATTAGTATAATTGTCTTTAAGGGACCAAGAATATATGATATTGTTATTATTGGTCTAATTGGATATCTTTTATTTAAGGAAAGGAAAAACTATGAAAATAAATAAACCAAAAATTATCACTTATGAAGAAAAAAGTTTTGATGACTGTCTAGAAGATGAAGAATTTTCTAATGTTATGATAAGTATTACACCTGAAAAAGAGCTCATAATCTCTGAGCTTACATTTGATAGTTGTATCTTTAAAAAGATAGATTTTAATAACATTAAATTACAAGACATCGATTTATTGGATGTTATCTTTGAAAACTGTGATCTTTCTAATCAATCTTTTGATAAAAAATTTATTAATCGGGTCACCTTTAATAATTGCAAATTAATTGGTACAACTTTTATTGATGCTTCAATTAGAGATGTTTCTTTTATTAATTGTAATGCTAGATATATAAATTTTTCAGGAACAAAAATTAATAATATGTTAGTAGTTGATTCCAATTTTCAAGAAGCAAGTTTTGTTGAACCAACGGTTAAAAATATTAGTTTTGAAAATACTAACTTAGATAAAACAGAATTTTTTAAAACAAACTTAAAAGGAGTAGATTTTTCAACCTCTATGATTGCTTTAACAAGATTTGATAATTACTCTCTTAAAGGTATTATTGTTGATAGTTTTCAATGTGCTTATTTAGTAGGAATGCTTGGTGTTATTGTTAAAGAATAATTTAAAGAGCACTCTCGTCACAGATTAAAGTATAACTTTCTTGGCTATATTTTAAATACTCTTCTTTCGTTTTAATTGTCCAAATGAAAAGAGGTAAGTTTGATGCTTTTTCAGTAACAGAAACAAGTGATTTAGGGACTGCTAAAAAGTCTAAATCTGATTTTTTTATAAAATAGTGATATATAAATAACTGATAAAAATACTTTTTTAAGCCTTTATTACGATCAGTAATAAGTAAGCCTTTCTTATATCTATTTAATGACGTTTTAGCTAGTTTAGAAAAAAGAAAAGGATCAAAGCTTTCTATGGATATTAAGCCATTATACTCTAATAGCAATTTATCTAATTCTCTAAATAAAAGAGCATAATTATCTACTTTCTTAATCTCAATTAGTAAAGCTACCTCTCCTTCTATAAGACTTAAAACCTCTTTTAAAGTTGGAATATAGATATCTTTATCTAATAGTTTTATCTTTCTTAATTCTTGATAAGTTAACTCACTAACTTGCTTTTTATTTTTACCTTTTGTTAGTCTTTCTAAAGTATCATCATGAAAAACAACAATTACATTATCTTTAGTAAGACGAATATCTAATTCAATTGGTAATTTCTTTAACAAAGCCTTTTTAAAAGCAGGTATTGTATTTTCAATGGTTGTTTTATTATTATATAAACCTCTATGACAGTATATATTCTTCATCTTAACCTTCTTCCATTGTTTTAATTTTTACTTTACTATTATTTAGATCATCTTCAAGAGTATTTTTACTAGCAGCAATTTCAATTACTTGCTGTTTTATATTATCTTTAGTCACATTTAATAATTTAAAGAAATCAACAAATTCTTTCTCTCCTAAGTAAGCTTTATATTTTTCTTTTATTTCTTCTTCTAAGTCATTTATTTCATCAAGATTATTATTAAGTCCTAACAAAGCATTATCTAAATCATCAACATAGTTAGTTAGACTATCTAAATAATCGTTATAGGTACTTATAATACTATTTTTATTAGGTTTAAGTACTCCTTCTAAGACTTTACTAATTAAATAAGTACTAATAAGGGTACCTAAGAGACTTTTATGCTTCTTTAAAACAGCATATCCTCCTAACATGGTAAGAGCTATAATGGCAAGATTAAATGACGTTTTACTTTTATCTAGTTCACTTTCTAAATCATCCATTTTAGTAAGAGCATCTTTTCGTAAGTTATCAATGCTAAAACACATTGTCTTAATATTTAATAAATCCTGATCAAATCCTGCTAATAAGTCTTGATTATTTCTTAAATCTCTAATGTTATTATCAAGTTCTTGTTCTTTATATAGTAAAGCTTTACTTAAGCCTTTTTCTATGTCATTAAACTCTAAACTTAAACTATTATAGTACTTTACCTCATCTAAAGCCTCTTTATCTTCTATTAAATTATCTTTATTAGTACTATTATTAACTTTATCTATTAATTTATTATATTCAATATCTATCTCTTTATGACGCATAAAACCACCACTTACAGTATTATACTACAAGAGTTTCAAGAAATATATATAATTTTATAAGTAATTTTTGTCCTAATGGTCTACTAATAATAAAAGCAGGTCTTTTTCTTTCTATATTGTATATAATTTCATTAATCAAGTCTTCATAGTTATCTTTCTCTAGTATTGCAAAGAAAATCTTTTGATACAATGTCATCTTGTAAGCTTTTTCTTTTAGTATTAACGTATCTTTTTCTTTATTATCAATCATCACATCATTAAAACCGGTGTAATATGCGCCAGGTAGTATTAAAGAGATACTAACTGGAATTCTTTGATATTTTAATTCTAATCTTAAAGTCTTAGCTAATTGATAAAGATATAACTTAGATGCTGTATAACTAGAAAGATATGGTAAGGGCATAAAAGCTGCTAAAGAGGAGGTAATAAAGACTTTACCTTTTTTCTTTTTGTAGTAGCAATCTCTAATAAATGCTTGTAGCAAGAAATAATTACCTAATATATTTATCTTAATATTAGTAGTAAGTCGTTCTAAAGAAAGTTCTAAAACACTACCACCTTCCCCTACTCCTGCTTGTAAAACTAACACATCAAGGTCTAAAGAAGCAATATTATTTTCTTTTAACAAGTCAATAATTAGGGGAAACATAATTATCTTTTCTTGATTAAGTCTTTGCTGTAAAGTTTCTTCTTCCATTTTTGTTTTAACACCTGCATAGACAATATGTCCTTTTAACGCTAATTTCTTTCCTAAAGCATATCCAATATTACTATGTGCACCTGTTATTAATATTTTCATAAGTATCACCCTTATTAATATACCCAAAAAAAGCTTCTTTATTTAGAAGCTTTTGTAATTATAAAGGATACACCTTTTTTCTCGTTTTTAACTTTAATATCATAGTTCATTAATAGAAGCGTCTTTTTTACTATTGAAAGTCCTAACCCAAACTCTCCTTTAATACCTTTCCGGAACGGAGTAAAGATTCCTTCAAGTAAATCAGGATCAATATTAGGACCATCGTTATATAAGGTTAAACGGTTATTTTTGGCAGTAATTTTTATAGTGGATTCAGTATAACGCATAAAGTTAGCTAAGAGGTTATCTATAACGGTTTCAAAGTAATCATAAGTGCCATAGAACTTACTAGATTTATCAAAGTTTACAATAAACTTAACATCTTTTCTTCGAAACTTAAATTCTTTTATCGCAGTATTTATTATCTTTTCAACATCAACTAACTCGTATTTTACGTTTTTACTTTCTTTTAAGTAATCTAATTTATTTAAATAAAGAAGTGAATGAACTTTCATTTCAAGTTTGTCTGTCTGCTCACTAATGACATCAATAACAGTATTAGCATCTTCTATTTTATCATTGTAAGCTTCGATATATGATTTTATTACGGCAAGAGGTGTTTTAAAATCATGTGAAATGTTTTGATACATTTGATTGCGGTATTCTTCTTGATCTTTTAAAGATATCCGCATATCTTCAATAGCAACTTCTAAAGAACGCATTTCATCATCTATTTGAAAAGTTAAACTATGATCATAATCATTATTATCGATATTATCTATTTTATTCTTAAGCTTTTCTATCTTTCTAACTATAAAGCTACCCCAAAGGATTAAGATAAGGGCAATAATTAGAAAAGCTAAGAAAACTACGGGTAAGATTGCATTTAGTATATCTTGTTTAGTTTTTTCTATATAAGTATCATTGGTAAGAGCAATTTTAGTAACATCATCATTATGGAGTGTATAATAATAATAAATTTTATTTTTATAGATAAATTTACCATAGTCATTAGTAAAACTATCCATTATGTCATTGATATTATTAATTTTAATAATATCGTGTATATTTTCTGAATAAGCAACAGTATCACCGAATTTATAGATATAGGCAATTTCAGTTGTAACTAAATCTTGATCAATATCAGATTGAACAAATTCAAGAGGTTCTCTTAAGTAACTATAAATATTACGCTCTGCTGAGGGAACAATGACCTGTGGTAATATTAGACCTAATGTTAAAAAGAATGCGAGAAAGATTATTATGATAAGAATTAATAGTTGATGGGAGAGTTTATTAAATATATTCATTTAGATAAACGATATCCATAGCCATATATTGAGTTTACATTTAATAATGGCATTTTCTTTCTAAGTCTTCTAACAAGGTCATCTACAGCTCGGTCGCTGCCAAAGTAGTCCATCCCCCAAATAGCACTAAGAATTTCTTCTCTTGAGAAACTTTTATTTATATTATTTACAAGTAAAACAAGTAAATCAAATTCTAAGGTTGTAAGCTTTATTTCTTTATTTTTAAAATTAACTATTCTTTTATCTAGATCTATTTTATAGTCAAGATATTCTATCATATTAGTTTCTTTACTTTGATAAACTCTTTTTATAATATTATTAACTCGTAAAACAAGTTCTTTACTAGAATAGGGTTTCGTAATGTAATCATCGCTACCTAATTCAAGGCCTAAAATTCGATCCAAATCCTGATCTCGTGCTGAGGTAAATATTACTGGTACTAAAGGATATTTTTCTCGAATCGCTTTGATTACATCGTAGCCATTGACATCATCTCCTAACATAATATCTAAGATCCAAACATCGACGTCATTACTGATATAATTAATGGCATCAGTTCCTGTATTGAAGGTTGTAACCTCATATCCGGCTTTCTCTAAATACATTTTTACAACTGTCGCTAAATCAATTTCATCTTCAACCAAACAAATTTTATACATTTGCACCACCACCCCTAGTATAACACTTTATTTCTTTTTTGCCTATATCTTAGGCTACCACGCTCCTTTCATTTATGAAAAAATTTAGGTTGTTTTTACTTTGTTTTTTTATTTTAGTTATATCTCATTTCTCATCTCCTTTCGTTTACATATTAAGCATACTATAAAAAAGTGTAACAATTATTTAAAAATTATGGGAAATTATGGGAAAAGAAAAAGAATATCTAAATATAGACATTCTTTTATATATTTGGACTTATCACGAGGCGGAAAGAATAATTATTGCCTACACCTCCTATGCCATTAGTACTTGGACCAATAGCAAAAACGCCGGCATCATACCATGTATAAAAGCCACCTCCACCAACAAACCATGGGTACTCCTCACTTACCATTGTATAATGATCACCATACCAGTTTCCCGTCTCGCCTAATCCATGGCTTATACATTCACTTCCGTTACATGCAGTATTTATATTATTGCTTGTATATAAATTATAATACTTACTATCTAATGTCAATGGATTACTAAAACCACTTGAAGCAGAGATATTATTATAGTTTGCCATTACATACTCCCAAGCTCCTCCACTCATATCATATACTCCATAAATTGTTCCTGTTGTACTTGCTCCTGTTCCGTTTGTATCTATATTATATTGATATTGACATCCATAATCTGTATTACTATTACTTGGGTTTCCATAACTGCATCCAGTTATGAATTAATCACTCTTATTTTGATATATCTCTTTATTGGCTCCACTAAAATTAGTATTACCTAGCTTTCCGTATCTACTTTGGGATAGATATGATACAGCTCCCCATTCACTGTTCTTCATCATATGAGTATCCACATTACTACTGAATCCATATCTATTCTCATCATCATTCATTTTTAATGATACATTAAAGGCATTACTTACACTTATATTTCGCCAACTCGTAACATTTGGTTTTATTATTGGATCTAACTCAGTCGTGTTATCTCCTCCATAACTTGCACTTGGATTAGAACTACTGGTCTCAAACTTTCCTACCCAGATTCCACTTAATTCTGTATCTCCAAATGTAAAAGCATCTGGGGTATACCAACTATTATCACTTATTCCTTCACTTACTACATATTTTGCTGTTCCTCTATCTTTAACAGTTGTATCTACAAATTTTATATCTATCTCTCCTGGTAAAGCTTGTGTTGGTGTACTATCTAAATAATCTCCTTGTTTTCCATAATAATTGGTGCCATCTTCACTACCAATTGTATATGAGTATCTTGGTATCCATACCCACATTGTCTCTATATCGTCCATGTTTATTACAGTTCCTATAGAAGCATTAAGATAAGTATCTCTAGTTGCAGAACTTACTGTTACTGCATTTGCCCACTGTCCTTGATCATAATTATACCAATTATGTTCTTCATCAGTTTTTACCCAATCATTTCCGTTATATCTTACTGCTATCATATTAGTATCTAATTCTGGCGTATTTGGTTTTTCTTTTTCCTGGCTTACCTCTACTCTTAGTTTTCCTTTAAATACTTGTCCAGAATAGTTCCCATCTACCTCATCAGTTATCCAAAGATTTAAGCTATATGTATTTGTCTCTCTTCCTTCTATTGTCCCACTATCTAAAACTCTATTAGGATTAGTTCCAATCCTTGTTAA
>CALVIR010000026.1 GCA_944331915.1 uncultured Bacilli bacterium
TTTTGCTTTTAGACTATCTCTATTTTTGATCATCCAAACACCTCAAAAGTATCTCTTACTTTATTATAAATATTCATCTTTTTAGCATATTCATATAGTTTTAAAGTGTTTTTCTTTTTACTATAAAAATATTCTCTAATAGCCTTATTAAAAATTTCAGCATCTATTTTCTTTTTATTTTTAATAATATCACAAATGGTTTTATCTAAATCATAAACTCTAATAATATTACCAGAATCAAGCTTATAATTAATCACACCCAGTTCAAGTAATTCTCTTTTCGTATAAAATAAATTAACATTCTTTTCTTTTTGAAGCGAACCTTTGTACCCACTTTTAATCGTAATATCATATCTAATAGGAATTCGACTAGAAAAACCGTGTAAATAAAGTGCTGTTGTATTAGAATAAATTGCATACTTACTTTTAATTTGTAGAATTACAAATTCATCTACCAAAACATTTTTCTTAATATATACTCCACGACTTACTCTTTCTATTTTGCCTTCTTTAATAAGTTTAGTTAAATAAAATCTGGGAATATTATTATCATTAACATCTTTAGTAGTTAAGTAACCATTTTTAAATAAATTTAAAATCCTATTTTCATATTCCATATTCATTTTCCTTTCACACTTAAATTATATCATATTTAAGTGTGATTGAAAACTTTTTTTCACTTATAATCATAAAAAGTAACTCCAAATATAGAATTACTTTTGTTTAAAATTATTTTTTAAGTAGTGATATTGAATTTTTCCTTTTTCTCCATGTTCCAATCCATGAAGTTTACTTACACCTATATATTCTTTATTAAACCAATCATTAATAACTGAATCAACCGCTTCAATATAGTCAAGTAATTGCCATTTTTCATTTAAAGGCCTTTCTGGTGGAGCATAACATATACTTCCATCAATATAAAAGTGATTTTTTACTTTTTTCGGTATAACATCATTAAGTTCATAAAATGCTGGGTTAAATAAGTATTTACATTTATTATCAAAAAAATTCTTATTAATTTTTACAAGCAGATTTAAATAGCCATTAAATTCTATATTAAATCCTTTAGAATAGTCTTTTGAAATATCTACAAGTATAGTTCCTTTTTCTTCCCAATATTTATTAATAACAAAACCTTTTCTCTTAAATAATGATGTTATTTGTTTTTCATTCATAAGAGCACCATGGTGTTTGATTTTTTTTATAATTATTATTGTTTTCAACTTTTATACTAGGCTGTTTTGGAAAATCTTCACCAAAAATTGCTTCCCAGTCTTTTCTTAAACCATTACAAGCACTAACTGCTAAAGTATATAAATCTTCCAATTCGTTTTGAAAATAATTAAATCTATCTTCATCTTTTTTATCATACCCACATTTAGATTCATCAGAACAATCTCTTATGTCGGTAATTTTCTCAATACTTAATATATTGCCAAGCGTATCTTTAAACGTCTCTGGAAGAGTTTGATCTACTTTGTATTCAGGAATGGATTGGTGTATTAACATTTCAAGTGTATATGATTTTATTTTATTATCAAGTATACATTTATTCAAATATTTAAATAATTTCATTAAGCTATGATAATTAATCTCATATTTTTTTTGTTGCTTTTTCATATAATCCACATGAACTAAAGCATTACTTTCGATCCAACAACCTTCTTTATCACTAGCTATAAACAACTTACCATTTTCTTCTTTGGCTAATACAATATCAACGCTGATACCTGAATATATTAACCCAATTGAATTTGATTGTTGTCTAATATTTTTTGTAACTTTTCCCTTTTTGCTTATAAAATAATCAAAAAAATCTTTATTTGTTTTATTACTGGTTGGTGGATTTTTCAAAATAACAATCATGTCAACATCCGGTAATTTATCTTTATCTTTTTCATTTAACACAGTATGTTTAGCGTAAGAACCACTTAAATTAATTCTATCAATCTCATAACCTTCTGGTGTATCCTCTCTTAGCATATTGGAAAGGTTATTATGCTTATCTATTATATCGTTTTTTTCTTTTTCATTTATTGTAATTCTTTTGACAAAAGCATCAAAATCATCTGTTATTCTATTAACTTCCATCACTAACACCTCCCTTTAAATATTCTTGGTAATTAATTATAATTGAATTATTTATTAGTTTTAATTTATCTAATAGGATCAACGAAAAAATTAAAAGTTTTTCATCCACATAACTTTCAATGGTTGATTCTTTTGTTTGATAATCCGTTAGTTCATCCAAATCAGTATTTACTACTCCTTTAACATTTTTATTTTTAACAAAAAGTTTGTAGTTTTTATCTACAATATATATAATATCAGCAGATTTTAATTCTTCAGAAAAGTCATAGCCCTTATCAATGTCCGATGTTTTCGAAACTATTATTTTATACGGTTTTATCCTTCTCTTTTCGATGATTTCTTGCCCATTAGCACTAATAATTTTTCCGCCTATTTTGGCATTTAATTTGTCAATAGAATTAATATTTTTCATTGCTTTCTTCAACTGTTCTTTTGTTAAAGTAGTTTTGACTTGGATAACTGCAACCACTGATTCTATAGGAACTATTGTATATGTTTCATCAAAAAATGGTGGTACATAATTACTATCATATATAATAATATCCATTTCTTCGGTTCTATTATTATCACTATCAACGATAAATCCATTAGTTATTGAGTACTTTTTTGGGACAATTTTATTGAGTATATTTTTTATTAAATACTCTCTGTATTTGCCATCCTCAAGATTATGTTCTATTCTGATATTCATATCACTATTTAACGATGTTTCTAGACTTCTAAAAATATCATTTAAAATTTTTTTTGGCATTTTATTTCCTCCATTTCCATATAATTGGAGTACTAGTAACCACATTACCATTTAATACTATATAAAAAGCGTAATCCTCCTTCCTTTTGACTAAAATGAGAATTACGCTAAAATAATCGTTTTACACCTGTCATACATTACGTATTGACTTTTATCACTAAAATATGTATTATTATAATAGGAATTGTCATTTAAGTCAGTTCTCACATTGCCTTGTGTAAGTGTTATAGGTTATGTAGGTAGCTAGCACTACCAATCTGCATTTGTTCGCCAAAACAAATGCTTTTTTTGTGCAGTAGATAAACGCTCCCTGCTACAATGCCAATATATCATCATAAACTTTATATGTCAAGTGAAACAAATCTCTTTTTCGAACTTTTGTTCGCTTTGTTCTGTGCCATAATAGTAAAAAGCCACTGAATCATAATAATTTAGTGGCTTTATTTTAAAGAAATATAAAACATCTATACTCATACTCAACATCATATTTTTTAGTGTATTTACTATTTAATCCTCTTGTAATAGTAAGGGTATCATTTATTAGACTACAAGGTGAATTGGAGTAACACTAATTCCTTGTCCAAAAGCAGTTGTTGCTAGTTCAATATTTCCAACTCGCGATAATGGAAAGATAATTCCTTCTCCTTCACCGTTTAAATCAATACCAGTCTTTTGTCCAAATCCAAATAAATCTAAGTATGAAAACAATCTTTCTTTACCTAACAGCTGCCCCATTTTTACAAAACCAGGGTTACACGAGTTCTGCAAGACCTGTAAAAAGGTTTGATGTCCATGTCCTCCTGCCTTCCAACATTTTATCCTCGCTGTATCTACTTGAACTGATCCCGTATCTGTAAAAGTATCTTTAAATAAGTCAACTACTCCTTCTTCAACCGCTGCGGCAGTTGTTACAATTTTCTGAGTTGATCCAGGTTCATAACTAGCCCAAATTGGTAAATTACGTGATAATTCCTCAGTTGTATAATTTTGATAGTTATTAGGATCAAAATTAGGCCTTGAACTCATCGCTAAGATTTCCCCTGTTTTAGGATCCATCACTACGGCAAGTGCCATATCTGGATTAAACATATCTACAACATTATCAAGTTCTCTTTCCACTGATTTTTGAATATTTATATCAATCGTAAGCTGTAAATCCATGCCATTTTGTGGTTCAATATATAAATCTGTTAAAGCAAGTTTATTTCCTTTCGCATCACTAAAGTATTTAATCGCCCCATTTTCTCCTGTTAAATAGTCATCATATTGTAATTCTATCCCTGATAATCCTTGATTATCTATTCCCACATATCCTAAAACATGAGAAAGCATCTCACCATAGGGATAATATCTTTTCGATTCTTTAACTAAATAAACGCCATCAAAATTTAAAGCTTCAATCTTATCAGCAATTTCATAAGATAATCTTCTTCCCTCTGGATGTACACGTTCAATAGATGTCTCCTTATAAACATGTTCTTCCATCTCTTCATAAGTAACACCAAGTATCTCTGCTAATTTTGTTGTTACCTCTTCTTTATTTTTTATTTGATTAGGAATTAAGACTAAAGAGGTAGTTGTAATATTATCTGCTAAAACTTCACCATTACGATCAAGAATTCTTCCCCGTGATGCTTCTATGGGTAAATTTCTACTCCATAAATCACTAGCTAAAGAAGATAATTTTTTATAATCAAAAACTTGCACATAAAATACTCTTAATACTATTATTAAGAGTATACTGCTAAATATTAATAAAACTATTTTTATTCGCTTATCTATTCCCTTAGTAAACATAAACTTACTACCTCCTTAGTAGTAAGTTTATGATATAATTTTATAATTTAAGACTAGTTTAAACATTCACTTACCTTTATTTTTAAAATACATCTTTTTAGTTATTAACAATTGCTTAACAATAACATCATCATTAAAAACTTTTTCTACTCTTTCATTATCAGTATGAATAAATCCTGCTTTTTTAAATACTTTTAACGCTCCAACTCTATCTAATGGAACCATATCAGAAAGTTCATTAATATTATTTTTCTCAAAAGCAATTTTTTCTAACTCCATTAAAGCGGGATATGAATAACCTTTACCTCTAAATTTATCTTGAATTAATATCCCCATTTCATGGATATCGCCATCTAAATAATAATATATCTCTCCAATTGGTTCAAGTTCATCGGAAGAATAAATCTAAGCTAAATATCTATCTGGTTCTTTATTAATCCAATTACCAAACCATTTCTTCATTTCTTCATCATCTTTAAATATTGTTCCTGTATTCTTATCATAACCCTTTAGATTAATATCAAAACCAACATTATAAGACATAGTTTTAGAGTCCATCATCCACATCTGTCTATACTTTAAATCTTCAATATTAGGAACCTTTAAATAAATATTATTCATAAACTACACTCGCTTTCTAGAAAGACATTATAATATTTTTTCTAACCAAAACCATATTTATAATTATAATCTGCTTTCATAACTCAATAAAAACAGTTAATAATTTTATTAAAAAAAAGAGTCATCTACTCTTCTTTTTTTGTTTATAATTTGGGCGACTTAAACAAAATAAGATGGTAAAGAGAGTTAGATGACTAGGAATAAATATTCCCAATACCAATATATAATAAAATTGAAAAAGATACAAGTACGAGTTTTCGTAAATTGACTAAAACCTAATAACTATAAGGGTTAAAAAAGGAAAAAATTTATTTTTTTAATTGTTCAAGAGTAATATTCTTCTTAATTTTAATTAACAAATTATTAATTTTTAACATCTCACTTGTATTATTTAGAAGCAGTTCTTTAGTTAATTTAGCATCACTAGAAAGACTATCTAAGTATTGATAATTATAATTAGTAATAACATCTTCTAATAAAGAATCATCTTTTAAAAGGTTTTCTAATGCTACTTGAAGATTAAACTCATCCTTTAAAAGATAATTTCTTACATAGTTAGTAACAAGATGACTACCTTTATTTAAAAGATAATCTTTTAGTATACTTTCTAATAATAATCTTAAATAATTAGCTCTATCTACATTCTCAACAAGACTACGGGCTTGATATTTTGAGGTAAATTTTAATAGTTCTCCTGTTCTTAAATAATCTTTAACAGCAAATAAGCCTTGGCCTTTTTTATATACTTTATCACAAATAACAATTGCCGTATGAAGATCAAAAACAGTATTGATATCTTTAAATAAAGGATTACTATCTCTTGTTAGAGTAACGTTAACTGTAGCACTATTTTTTAAAAGATTTAATTCATTTAATCGTTCAGCTAAATAAGAGGATATTTTAGTTGAATTAGTAACTAACTCTTGCGTTGTTGGTAATTTTAAATCTGTAACTAAATTACCAGTATCAACAATAGGAGTTACTCTTTTTAAATTTAAAGAACTATTTTCTAATTCATGAATTATCTCATCACTATACATAGTTTTAAGAATACTTGCTGTATCAAAAGTTGTTTTTATATCAGGATTAAGAATTATATTTGTTATTAAATGTTCTATCTCTCTTTCCTTAGAATCAGAAGATTTTATTGGAAAATATTGATCCAAAGAAACATCTGTATAAACAATATTGGGATAATTAGAACATGGTCTTTTATTAACTAATAAGGCAATATCATCAATAAAAGTTAACTGTTTTTTAAGCATTTCTTCTAAATTAGTTAATCTACTCTTATAATTAGCTACTACTTGGTCAATTTCTTTTGTCATTTTTGTCTTATAACTCATTTCTATATAACGCATAAATTCATTAACATCATAGTATATTTCCGCATTTTTAATAATAGTTCTACAAGTATTTATAATATTATCTTTAGTTAAAACAAGATTAGGTAATGACATAAAACTTTGTTCAAGAATCTTAATATCCTGTTCATTTTTTACAATAGCAAAATAATTGCTCTGATCTTCTAATTTATATACTGCATAAGTCAAATTATCTTTAGAACTAAAAGTAAAAGTTGAATCTATAATCTGATCATTTATTTTAGCAAAGAGGTCAAAGACTTTAATAGTCTGATTAACGGATTTACCTTTATTATTATCAGGTTCTATTAGCAATGATTCCGTTTTGGTTACCAAAGTTTCTAAAGATGTTAGGGCATTAACATTATTACAAATATTTTTATATAAGGATATTATTTCCGTTATTGTT
Source organism: uncultured Bacilli bacterium (assembly GCA_944331915.1). GTDB lineage: Bacteria > Bacillota_I > Bacilli_A > RF39 > UBA660 > Onthousia. The sequence goes on from CALVIR010000026.1 coordinate 7,037, forward strand.
TTATTATCTAACTCTTTATCTTTTAAACAATCTAAATTAATATTTACTTTCTTTACAAGATTATTATACTCTGAAATAATTTCATGATTAGTCAAAGATTTATTTATTTCAATAACAAGGCTATTATAATATTCTTTTAGTTGATTATATATTTTAGGAAAAGTAATATTTTTCTTATCAAGAGATAAAGTATCTTTACTATTCTCAAATTCTTCTCTCAAAGTCTCTTTTAAAGCTATTAAATGCTCTAAATCTTTACTTTTAACACCATCACCATATTTTACTATTAATTGATTAAAATGACCTAACAATTGGTCTATTAAAGTTGTATAAGCATTTACAAATTCTGTACTTATATTGTTGTTAATATTTGTAATAAAATTTGTTATATTGTTATCTGTATTATCAAGTATAACTTTTAATGGTAATCTAGTATTTTTAATATCTAGTTCTTGATTTAACAATTCATCTATTTTCATACAAGCACCCCTATTCTTTTATATTAACATTATAACACGACTAATATTGATTAGTAAATTAGTAGGACTAAGGAAACAAAATAAATTTTGTTTCGCTCCTTGTCGTTACCTCCAAGGCTTCCTACTTCACAGACAGAGTATCCTCTATTCTCCATAGGCTTAAATTCCGACAGTCGCTGCCGTACTTTTTTTGTTCTTTATTTATTCATTTTAATCTTAAACATTATTTAATTTTGATAGTGTAACTTTAATCCTTCAAATAAGATATTTATACTAGCATTTATATCGCGATCTAATTCTCTTCCACAACTTTGGCATTTATATTCTCTTATACTTAAATCTTTTAAACTGGCGTCTTGTTGTCCACAGTAAGAACAAATCTGACTACTTGGATAGTATGTATCTATTTTATAATAGAATTTACCTTGTAACTTACTCTTCCATTCTAGTAAGCTACATAATTTAGAAAAGCTGGCATCTAAGATATATTTTGCTAGTCTTTTATTTTTACTCATCTCTTTTACTTTTAAGTTCTCTGTTACTATTATATCATTTTCTAAAACAATTTTATTTGCTATCTTATTTAAATAATGTTTTCTTGTATTCTTTATCTTTTCATATAATTTTGCTATTTTTAGTTTTGTCTTATTATAGTTCTTTCCACCTTTTTCTCTTCTTGCTAATTCTCTTTGTAATCTTTTTAGTCTCTTTTCATACTTAGCGATAATTTTATTATTATCATACTTTTCATAATCACTAGTTATAACTAAATCTTTTACTCCTAAGTCTATTCCTATCGCTTTACTAGGTATAACTTTCTCTTTAATTACAGCTTCTTCTTCAACAATAACACTCACATAGTATTTACCTGTTGCTTCCTTCATTATTGTTGCACTGATTATTCTTCCTTCTAGCTCTTTTTTATTACGATATCCTCTTATATCAACTAAACCTAATTTAGGGAGCTTTATTTGTCTTTTATCTAAATCAATCTTTATATTGCTATAAGTATTATTTTTATAACTACTTACAATACAGTTAGTTTTATAACTTTGATAAGATCTTTTACCTTTAAAAACAGGATAGTTACCTCTTTTAGCAAAGAAATTCTTATAAGCATTTTCTAAATTAAAGATGGCACATCTTAAAGCACATGAATCTACCTCTTTTAGAAATTCATACTCGTTATTTAGCTCTTTTAAATCTTTACATAAGTAGGAAGATTTTTTAAAGCCATAATTTTTCTGATAATCTAGAAAATGGTTATAAACAAATCTAACACAACCAAAAGTTTTATTAATCAATGCCTTTTGATTGTCCGTTGGATATAGTCTAAACTTATATGCTTTATATGCTTCCATGACATTACCTCCCCTGATGTAATCAGCTTAGCATATAGAACAATAGTTTGTCAATGACTTTTTGACTGTTTAAACACACTTTACTTATAAATAAAAGAAAAAACTATTGAATGTTATTTGGTATTCAATAGTTTTAAGTTATTTAGAAAGCCCATTAGTATTATCAATATTTGCTGTATCTGTTGTTTTCGTGTATATAGTTTTGGTAACTGGATCATAAACAAAATCAACCTCTTTACCATTAGCCATATCTTCTACCCCTTTAGAAACTATTTCAGCAGCTTCTTTACTATCGACAGAATAAGCAGCGGTTGTTTCACTACTAGCAATATCATTACCATCAGCAGTAGGAACTGAATATACAGGAATTTCTGTTTCTTCTACAGAGTTACTAACAGGTACTGCTTCTGTTTCGACTTCAACATTTATAACTGATTGATTACTATCAGTATCTGTTAAAGGTGTTTCTTCTTGAATAACAGGTACTACCTCAATATTTTCAGAAGTTTCAGCATTTTGAGACTCTTTGGCAGCAAGTTCTTCTTCAGTTGTTATATAATCACCTGTTGCTGTAGTATTAGGATCAGGAAAATCCGTTAACTCACTTTCTGTTTGAATAACAGGAACCTCTTCCACATTTTGTTCTAAATTATTAAGGTCTTCCTCACTTGATATATAGTCTCCTACTGCCATAGTATTAGGATCAGGTAAAGGTGCAACCGTTTCATTTTGATCTTGATACTCAAAATCACCCGATAAAGCTCCTTCATTGTTTTCAAATTTATCATCTAAAATAATATTTTCACTTGCAGGTACATCCATTATTTCTGTATATTGATTGTCATCTTGATTTTCTCCTCCAGTATCAACAGGTGGTTCTTCAACAAAGATATTATCATTAGGATTTGTCTCTGGAGCTGATGTTTCCGGCTCTCCTATAGTTTCTGGCTGTTGAAAGTCAGGTGCTTGTTCATTAATTGAACCTGGTTCTGTAGTAGGTACTGTATTAGGACTCTGATTTTGATTATTATTACTATTGTTATTATTATTATTTTCATTAGTATTATTATCAGAAGGTGTAGATGGAGCAGGTTGTGATGTATTAGTGTTATTATCTACAACTGGTGAATTCGTCTCTGGTTGTCTATTATTTTGAGCACTAGTTTCTGTTTGAGCTTGAGTATCAGGAGTAACTGTTTCTTGGACTGCTTCTGTCTCTTTGGTTGTTTCTGTCTCAGTTTCAAGTACTGTCTCAGTTTCTCTTTCAGTTTTCTTTTCTGTTTCTTCATTAATATTTAAAGTATCATCAGTATTTTCTGTATCAAATGTTTCCGTAATAGTTCCTACCTTTGATGGATCAGATGAACATTTTTGAAATGTTACTATCAAAGCCATTCCTGAAATAAGACCAACTACTATAGCAATTTTTATACGTAGATTTCTGATTTGCCGGTTTTCCTTTAAAAACTCTTTAAACCGTGTGATTAAACCTTTTTTTATTTTATCTTTTTTCCTCTTTGGCAATTTTTCTTTTATTGGTCTAAACTTGTCTTTTATTTTATCTTTTACTCTACCTTTAAGTTCTTCCCATGGATCTACCTCTAAATCCTCATCATCTAAATTTTCAAAATCATCTATATTATCTAGATCATCTGAGTCATCTTGATTAGAATTTGAAGATTCACTATTAGCATTACTATCATTACTAGCATTACTAGCGTTACTTGCATTATTAAATGAGTAAATATTATCATCAAGGTCATCATCCATGATTGTAGCAGCGATATGATTATTATTATCAGCATTGGCAGCAGGTGCAGATGAAGCATTCATATGGTTGCTATTTTCACTAATTGGAGGAGCAGTAAAAATAGGAGTTGTAAAGTTGTTAGAATTATTAGTAGCATTATCTACAAAATCATCGTAATCATCATCAAGATCATCATTATATTCATCATAATCATTAACACGATTATCTATTTCAACATCATTATAATCAACATCATCATAATAATCTTCTATAATTGACTCAATTTCATCCATAGAATAAGCTCTGTCAATTTTAAATGTTGGATCATTAACAATATTTCCAATAGTGCTTTTGTTAAAATTATTATCTCTAGCATACTTAGCAGCCATTTCTTTCGCTTCGTTTATATCATCAATCGTACTTTCATAAAGTTTACCAAATTCATCACGATAAATAATATAGAAACTTGGTGCAAGATCATCTTCATATGTCTTAAAAAAACCTAATATCTTCATAAACTCATCCCCTATCTTTTATTTCCCGTATAAGTATAGCCATCATTAAGTAAACTTGTATCATTATAAGTACTCCATTTTAGATCAGTTGAACCTTCTCTAATAATAGTTCTTGTCCTAACACTATAATAAGTAACTATATCTGTAACAGTTTGTCCGGTTGTACTATCAATGCCAACTGGTTCACGGCGTTTAAATAACTGTATTTCTCTTAAACAACTAGTATCTGTAGTAGTACATTTAACTGCCGTATAACCATTGCTATTTAGTTTCCAACTACTCCAACTACTCCAATTTGATAAGATTGGTGCTGTTACTTTACGATATTCATACATTACTGTTGGTTCAGGTTCAACAGGTAGTGTAACTGTATTATCTATATTATCGTTATTAGTACTTGGATTAGTATTACTATAAGTAGGTGTCTTGCTATCAACTACAGGTTCTTCTTGCTCTTCTTCAGTAATATCAACCTCAGGTGTTACCTCTTCTTCATTTTCAGCTTCATCTTTAGAACTATCTCTTTCACAAATAGCATTTTCACAATAATCATAAGTATTTACTTTTGTTAATAAATAATCTTCTTGTTCATTACATTTTAAATTAACTCTTAAAGTATAGTCATCCTCATTTTTTGTTAATCTAATATAGCTTTCATTTACATCACATGCCTCACCATTAGCATCAGTAAAAGAATCCATCAAATTTAAATTAAACGCTTCTCTTAATGTTAATTCCGCACTATCTTCTACCTCTTTTGGTAATCTATCTTCTGTAAAATAAGTATAGGCAAATGTCTCCATTGCTTCTAGATTCTCATTAAATACAACATCATAATTATCATTTTTTCTTTCTCTATTATCACTAGGTCCCATAACTTTAGCAATAACAAATAAAATTAAAATTATAAAGATAATAACAATCATAATCTTTAATAAAACATCTCTAAGTGGAAACCGACCTCTTATATTTTCTTCTGTATACATAAGAATCCCCCTTTTCCATTAAACTGGCCATATTATACCACAAGAGCAGCTATTTGTCAAATTTTAGTTTGACAATTGTACAACCTGGATTCATAAAATCAAGCTTGTATTCTGCTACTCTTTTATCGGTTTTAAGGTATGAAAGAACAACATTTTTCAAAATACCACTACCAATCCCATGGACAATAACTAAATATTCATATTTTAATTTATAACAATCACTTATAAAGTCTTTAACTTTAAATAAAGCATATTCTCTGTCAAAACCATGTAAATCTATTGAAGGATAACTAGATAATATCAAGATTATTTCCTCTTCCTAAAACAGTATTTAAGCTAGGCATTGAATATCTTCCCCCAACCTTTTCAGTTGATAAAGCTCCTGTTATATTAGATAATCTACAAGTTTCTTCTAAAGGGTAGCCATGAGAAATGAAATAGGTAAAAGCACCATGAAAAATATCTCCAGCTCCTGTTGTATCAACGACTTTTACTTTGATAGAAGGAATTATTTTATATTCACCATCAATCAAAGTAAAACAGCCTTTATCTTCTAAAGTAATAACGACTATATTTTTAAAGTCAGCACTTAGTTTTTGATGAATTTTAATTAAGTCAGAGAAACTTTCATATTTAATATTTGTATAGTCTAAAGCAAAGTTTTTAGAACAGACAAGATAATCAACTAAAGGACATAATTCTAAAACATTAGGTTTAAACGTTCCAGCATCTATTATTTTAATCGCTTCTTTATTATTTAAAAGAACCTCTTTACTCGCTTCTAACTCTTCTCCATCTACTAGAATAACATCATATTTACTAGTATTATGCAAAGTACAACGTTTAACATTATCACTTTGACTAGTTAAAATTGTTCTACTACCATTAGTTGTATTAGCGATAATAAAGCTTAACATCGTATCCATATTTTCCGCAATTTCAAGATATGAGGTATCTACCCCAACTTTTAAAAACTCTTCTTTTATCTGTTGTCCATAATAGTCATTACCAACTACACCTTGAAAAGAAACAGATTGATTCCATAAAGCTAATAAGTAACTGGCATTACTAGCAGGCCCTCCTCCACAGTCGATATGATTTTTAACTCTTTTTTTTGTATTTTCTTCTGGAAATGCTTCGACTTGATAGGTAATATCAAAAGAAGCGTGTCCTATTCCTAAATATTTCATAATATCATTCACCATTAATAGTATAACAATTTTATGACGAAAAATATAGATGAAAATTAGAATAAGTTATGGTATAATTTTAAGAGGTGTTAGTTATGAAAAAGAAAGAAAAAAAAGAAACAAAGAAATTAACAAAAAAACAATTAATAATTTTAACGATTGTGACAATTATCTTAGGAATTATCTGTTATTTTCTAGCGACAGAGATAACGAAATCTATTATTGATCATAAATCGGTAGAAGAAATGTTAGCAGATGATGATGTTAGTGATTTACAAGAGTTAGATACAATTGAAAAGATTGATTTAGAAACATTAATTAGTAATTATAATGAAATAGCTAGTGAAAAGATTGATCTTAACAATATCAAAGATAATGAAATAAATATTGATGAGAACATTAACATAAGTTTTTATCTTACCGACGACAATGTTTATATTACAACGATTAACTTTAAAGAAGAAAATGATAGTTCTAAAGATATTATATATAATATGATTGAAGCTAATAATGAAAATTTAGATGATAGTACAATGGATATGATTTATGAAAAAGTATTTGAAACACTTGGTACAACAAGTGATGATAATAGTGAAACATCAGAGTTTTTCCAATACCAAGGCTTAGAATTCAGTTTAAAAGAATATAAAGATAATGATTATAGATACAGTTTTAGAATTGGCAGAATCATGAATAACGAAAATGAGGAGTGATATGAAATCATTCCTCATTTTTTATATACTTTTTGATTTAAAACTTATGATATTACATAGGGATTTTCAACAGTCCCATCACCACCAGTGAAACCGTTATCAGTTAACACATTGATAACTGGGCGTGCGGCATAGTGACCATTTACACCGTAGGCAGCCAAAGCTTCACACTCATACAACACATTAGCAGTACCATTAAGGAAACCGGACGGCGTCATTGTCCAATACGAAGCTAGCTCATTTTCTCCTAGATTTAAATAACTATCTGTTGTCACTCCTGGATTTTCTCCTGCTAATACTAATTCATCTGCTGTTATTAAACCGGCTTTTAATCTATAACTACCACCATAACTTTCACTTGTTACTGGGCATTTTAACGTTGGATTATTGTTTCCTGGTGTTGTCTTTATAAAATTAGCTAATCTTTCTCCAAAACTTGAAAATAAATATATATTTGTTAAATCTCCCATAATTTCTTTTGATACTCCATATTCTGCAGCATTCTTATACCCACTACTATCACTACAGAATCTGCCACCTATTACCATATCATCAAATGTCGTATTTCCTAAAGCATTGGCATACCAGGTATCTACCTCTCTTTTAATAAATGAGCCTGTTCCATTATCATACGTATATCCTGTATATTTTGGATTATTATACTCTAAATTGTATGGTGATATTCCTACCATATAAGAATCTTCTAAGGAGCTATTGCCAGGATTTGCACTAGTTCCATTATAGATTAATCTTAAACTACCATCTCCATTTGCTCTTATTATCTTCCAGTACATTTTATCTCCTCTAGATGCTAATTTTACTTGTTGACAATCATCTTCATATCCTTCATTAGCTTCCATACAACTTTCTTGGCTTTGAAAATATCTATATCCATCGCTATATACATAATAATCACTTTGATACTCTCCAAATTGAACATTATTATTAGTGACATTTCCTCTAAAATAATAACTTACTCCATCTTCATCTTCGGCTTGATATAAACCATTTGTTACATATTCTGGATTTGTACTTTGTCCACTACTTTCCATATCAAAATATCCACCATTACTAGAATAGTTATACATCGTTTCTTTTTCTTCTTGAACCTTATTATTAGCTAAAAGAGTTTGGACTGTCTCTGGAACATATTTATCTCCATCTTTACCGTAGACATTTATTTGGACACTAAACTCTAAACCTCCTCCATCTCCTTGAGGATTATATTCTTCTGTTACATACATTCTTAGGCGATAGTTGTTAGTTTCACTAGAGTTCATACTACTTGTATATAAACTCATTTCTCCTGTGGGGCGTCCTGTATAATTATTGGCACTTTCTTCTTCACTATATGTTTCTGGTAACATTAATGCTTCTTCACTACCATCACTGTTTACTTTAGTTAGATATAACTTGATATTAGATCCATCTATCTTTCTACCACTTGTTGTTACGTCTTTAGCACTTATTTCATAGTTGATATTTACATTACCAGTAATATTACTTGATATTGTAAAATCAAAATACTCTCCTTCATTTAGTCTTACTGTACCTGTTTTGTCTGTGGTTGGTAAAGCTCCACTCATATTTATGATATTATCACTTTCGGTGTAAGTCATCATGATTGCTCCACTTGTAATACTGTTTACTTTAGTACCTGTATCTGTGTAACTAAAAGCAGCATAACTTACTCCTACTACTGCTATAATCATTATCAAGATTAAACCTAATATTATTATTTTTTCTTTCTTTTGTTTCATGTTTTATTCCTTTCGATTTTATCACAACCAAAAGAACAGAATACTCCTATCCTGCTCTTATCCCATGACGAAAGAAAGTACTTAAGTTTCTAAAGTACCCACCCCCAGGTAACTTGCTGTAAACCGGAAATTCTTGTCATTTTCATACCTTCTTTCTACTATTTACTTAATGATAACATGAAAAAAAGAAAAAGACAATAACCTAATGTTACTGTTTTACACTTTACGCTTTAAGCACGTGATACATATTTACCATCTTTAGTACTTATAAGTATTTCTTCATCTTGTTTAATGAATAATGGTACTTGAACAGTCATACCTGTCTCTACTTCAGCATTTTTCATCGCTCCAGTAGAGGTATTACCTTTAACAGCATCTTCTGTTCTAACAACTTTCATAACAACTTTATCAGGTAAATTCATACCTAACATTTCACCTTCAAAGAAAATTATTTCAACCTCTAAGTTTTCTTTTAAATATTTGGTATCATCACCAATGACACTTTTATCTAATTCAATTTGTTCATAATCAGACATACTCATAAAATAGTAAGTATCACCCATACTATATAAAAATTGCATTGGTTTTTTAGAAATATGAGCAGTTTCTACTTTAACACCAGCATTGAAGGTTTTTTCAACGATAGAACCAGTTCTTAGGTTCTTCATTTTGGCTTTAACAATCGCTGCTCCTTTACCAGGTTTAACATGTTGACTTTCAATAATCATGTATACTCCACCTTCAAATTGAATAGTCATACCTGGTTTAAAATCATTAGAATTAACCACGTCTTTTCCCTCCTCTCTTGGTATTTTTATAGACTTTAGTCTTACTATCTTTTTTCTTAATATTTATATTTTCTACAATACTATTATTAACTTGCGCTTGAAGCTTAATTAAGTCTTCATAGTATGTATTTAAAAATGGATTATAATTATTATTGTTATTCATAATTGCACCTATTTTTTCTCTCTATGAGGTGTATGTTTACCACATTTAGCACAATATTTACTTTTTTCAAGTCTTTCTGTTGTATTTCTTACATTTTTCTCTTCACGATAGTTTTCAGATTTACAAACTGTACATACAAGTGTCTTTTTTTGTCTATTACCTACTTTTGCCATAATATCCCTCCTTTTTTCTTTAACACTATATCAAAATTTATTTAATATCGCAAGTCTTATTTACTTGGTTTATTAGCTTCTTTTAATAATTCAATCGTCTTACGCATTTCTAAGTCATATTGAACCATATCTAAGCCACCAAATTGTTCTAAGAAAACATCTTGCTCCATTTGATATTTTTCGGCTAATTTTTTGGCTTCTTCCATCGCTTCTTCGCTACTTACCTCAATTTTTTCCATATTCATAATTTCTTCTAACATTAAACGGTATAAAACATTTTGGTAAGCATCTTTTTCTAAATGATTTCTCAAATCTTTTTCATCACTCTTAGAAATTTGATAATATAAGTCTAAACTAATCCCCTGCATAGCAAGTTGTTGTTCCATTCTTTTCATTAATCTATCTATTTCTTCATTAACCATTTCTTCTGGAATATCAACCTCAACATTTTTTGCTACAGCATCCAAAAGACGATCAATATAAGCATTTTCTTCATCCATTTCTTTATGAGCTTTTAGATTAGCTTCTATTTCTTTTCTAAGACTTTCTTCATCATTAACTCCATCTATACCTAAATCAAAGAAGAAATCTTCATCTAATTCTCTTTGTTTCTTTTCTTTAATTTCATGAACTTTTACTTTAAATGTTGCTTCTTGTCCTTTTAAGTCTTCACTCATATAGTCATTAGGGAACATAACTTTAATTTCTTTTTCTTCTCCAGCTTTCATACCAATTAATTGTTCTTCAAAACCTGGAATAAAGGTATTACTACCAATTTCTAAAGAGTAATTTTCCCCTTTACCACCTTCAAAAGCAACTCCATCTTTAAAGCCTTCAAAGTCAATAATCGCTACATTACCATTTTCAACAGTAGCATCCTCATCTTTTGTAACTAGTTCTTCATATTGTTCTAAAAGATGTTCTATTTCATGATCTATTTCTTCTTTAGAAACACTAACCTCATTAGGTTCAACATTTAAACCTTTATATTTATTAACTTTAACAAGAGGTTTAGTAATAATTTTAAAAGTAAAAGTAACACCCTTATCATCAATACTTTTAATATTTACCTCAGGTTGAATTACTGGGACTAAATTATTCTCTTCTAAAGCTTTAGTATAAGCATCTTGTAATACTATATCTGCTCCATCTAAGTATAAAGATTCTTTTCCAAATTTCTTTTCATAAATATTTCTTGGACATTTTCCTTTACGGAATCCATCAACATTTACTTTTTTAACTTTTTCTTTAAAAGCTTTATCTAAAGCGTCTTCCCACTCTTTACCTTCTATTTTTATTTCTACATTATGATAATTTTTCTTTTCTTTAGTTTCAGTTTTTGTCATAATCTAACTCCTCCAATATGCTTATTATATATTATTTAATAAGGTTTTTCAACCTATTTTCGTTTATATTTTTTTCTTAAAAACTTTGCTTTCTTTTTCTTTATTCTCTAAACTTAGTTCTATTTTCTTAAGGCTTCTTTTTAATATGGTAGAAACATTAGTCTGAGACATATTTAACATCTTAGCTATTTCTTGTTGAGTTTTAGGCTTGTTAGTGTTAAAACCATAGTAATTTTCTACAATGAACTTTTGATTTGGTTCTAAACTATCAATAATAGTTTGAATATTTTCAGCTCTTTCTTTATCCTCATACAATTCCTCAGGTAATTTATCACTATTAGGTGTTACCTCTTCAATAGTTAAAGAAGAATCTGTTTCTAAGCTCTGATGATAAGGAGCAGCTAAACTTTGAATATTGTAATGCTTTTTTTCTTTAACTAAATAATTTATAATTGCTGAGTCTATACATTTAATTGAATAATTAGAAAAACTACTATTACCATTAATATCAAAATAATCAGTGCTTCTTATCAAACCTAAGTAACCAACTGATATTAATTCTTCCATATCATATGGTAAATATGAGAATTTTCTTATTACCTCTCTTATTACTAAACGCATATTATGTTTAATGATTTCTTCACGAGCTTTCTTTGAGTTTAGGTAAAAATAAAACTTAATAAAGAAAAGTGAAAATGTGTTATCCACAGATTCACTTTTTTAAGCAT
>CALVIR010000027.1 GCA_944331915.1 uncultured Bacilli bacterium
CATGGGTTTCTTTCCAATTTATAACAAACTATTAAAATTTATAAAATTACTATTGACTTTTAATAGTTAGTCTCCTTTCACAATTAAAAGCATAATATCTTGTAAAGTGGCTTTATCAATAGTTAAATCTTGAGCTAACTTTTTAACCTTTCTTCTGTCATTTACTAAGACCTCGTAGTTATATTTATTTTTGCGCCAAGCAACGATATAGTCTTTAGTTATTTTCTTAAATGATTCGTCATTACATTTAACAATACCATAATTATCTAGCAAATCATCTTTAGCTTTGTCAAAGATAAGTTGACCGTTATCAATAAAGATGATATAATCAGCACTTATTTCAATATCACTAGTAATATGTGAAGAAAACAAGATACTGTTTTCGCCATTTTCAATAAATTCTAAAAATAAATCTAAAATTTCATTTCTTATAATTGGATCTAAACCACTAGTTGGTTCATCTAATATTAAAAGTTTAGGATGATGTGATAAAGCGGTTATTATTTCTAATTTCTTTTTCATACCTGTTGAGAGGTTTTTGATTAACATATTTCCATTTAGAGAAAATTTCTTTAGATAGTTGAAGAACATTTTCTCATCCCAAGCCTTATAAATATTTTTCATAATCTGATTTATATCTTGGACTTTTATTACCTCTGGAAAGAAAGAATCATCTAGAACGATACCGATTTTATCTTTTACGTCATTATTTATTTTTTGGCCAAAGATGAAGATATCACCACTATCTTTTTTTATTAAGTCTAAAAGTAACTTGATAAAAGTTGTCTTACCAGCACCATTCTGACCTATTAAACCGATTATACTCCCCTTTTTTATTTCAATGTTGAGATTAGAAAGTTTAAAATCCTTGTAACTTTTACTTAAATTATTAACTTTAATAATGTTATCCATGTATATTCTCCTCTTTTAAAGCTTCTAGAATAGTTAAAACCTCGTCATAACTAATATGATAAGTAGTGGCGATTTTTAAAGCTTCTTCTAGATTTTGCTCTATTTTTTTTAGTATTTCTTCTTTTAAATAGTTTTCACTTTTACTTTTTACAAAGTAACCTTTAGTAGCGACTGCTTCAATAAAGCCAGCACTAACTAATTCTTCATAAGCTCGTTTGGTAGTAATATTACTAATCCTTAAATCTTTTGCTAAAGTTCTAATTGAAGGTAAGGCTTCTCCTCCAATCAGATTACCGTTTAGAATTTCTCGTTTGATGTTATCAACTATTTGTTGGTATATTGGTATATCACTACTATTACTAATGATTATATGCACAAAACCACCTCTTTTGTATATATACAGTATATACAGTTATTGCATGCTTGTCAATAAAAAAATCATCCTTTTTATATTTGTATAGGATGATTAATTTTTTATCTCCATAAGTTCTTTCAACCCATATTCAACATCTTCGGCATAATCAAAGACATCTTTATCTTTATAGCATTCATTACAAAAATTTATGATTTCTTCATAATTATTTAGTGAATATGTTGCTTGATTATTATATAATTCATATTGTTCTAAAAATTGCTTTAAGTATTTATCAGTTTTTACTTTTAAATCATTGTTTTTGGTATTTTTATTTATACATAGTAGAGAGCAAATGATTTTCCTAAATAAGTTGAGAATATTACTATCCTTGTACATAATTACCTCTTTTCATGGAAAAATTTTATATTTTTTTACTAAAAATAAGTTGTGAGAATATTTATTAATTGGAAATTATTATATATCAGTATAAAAGTTTATTATAATGTTTTCCCATTTTGCACTAATGCCATGTTACGCTTATTAAAAATTTCATTAACTTGAGCATCTGTTCTAAAGTATTGAGTATTTTCTCCCCCGATGTTTTTTAGCTAAAACAATTTCTCTTTCTACTTCATTAATATGATTTAATGCATCAGAAGATGGAGAAGCATATTCTCTTTCTAATAAATAAATTACCCTTTTAGTAGGAAGCGTATCTGTAAATCCATAACTTTCATATATTTTTTGAACAAGAGTATCACCTATTGCTAAAGCACTACCATAAGTTTCTATGTCTTGTAAATGAGGTTCACTACTGATTGGGTCATCTTCTTTAATTTCTAAGAAATTTGTTGGAGCTTTAACAAAATTGGTAAAACCTATACTTGCAACTGTATCTTGGGCAGCTACTGCATTCCTAGCAACAACTTCTTTTATATACTCATCAAAATTTGTAAGTTTGTTAGCAATATTTTGTAATTCACGTTTTACATGTATATTGTCTAATCCTCTAGGGTCACTCTCCTAAATTTTTTTAGCATTATCTAATGAGTAAAGTTCATTTTGCTTTAACTCTTCTAGACTTATCATATTTTCACCTCTTGCTTTTATTATAATATATATATCAATAACTTTCTACGAGGTTTGCATGATGTTTTGTATAATGATTAATTATATAGGTCAAATCTTCGATAGCTTTAGCGATATTAAAAGTGCCATTACCTACAGGATAATAGACTGGAAATATTTTGTAGGTCTTACCACCTATTTCTTTTTCAAAATACTGTTTTCGACACTCTCCTACTGATATTTTTCTATTTAAAATGATAGAAGACACTTGATTACCGAAGGTAATAATTATATTAGGTTTTACTAAAGATATTTCTTGTTCTAATAAATTAAGGTAGCTTGCTAAAACCTCATCTTTTAAAGGTCTAGCATCAGTTTGAGTACATTTTCCTAAGTTAGTAATAAAATAATTATTTCTTATAACCTCAGTATAGACTTTATTAGCAAAGTCATAATCCCAATCATTAGGTTTTTTAGTATTAATTTCTTCTAAAAGACTTTTATCAAATAAATTAAGAGCAGTGAAAAGTTTCCAAATATTTTTAGTGCCAAGCCAGGGAGCTTTTATACCATGCCAAGATTTTAAACTGGCAATATTTCTTCCAGTTGGATTCATAAAGACAAAACAGATATCAGGCTTATAAGTTTTCCCACCATGATAAATCGAATCAAGACTTTTATCACCATACTCTAATTGCAACTTATCATACTCTGCTTGTAATTCTTTAAACTTTTCTTTCATCTAGATCACCTTTTATAATACAAGTTTATACGTTTTTATAAGATGATGTCAACAAAAAAATACTAGGTATTTCTAGTATTTATTTAGCAGCATTTATTTGACTCATAACCTCATCAGCAAAGTTTTCTTCTTTTTTCTCAATACCTTCACCAACAGCATAACGAATCATTTTAACAATTGTACCACCGTTATTTTTTACATAAGTTCCAACGTTAAGATTAGAGTCTTTAATGAATGCTTGTTCTTCTAAACAAATTTCTTTATAGAATTTATTTAATCTTCCAGAAACCATTTTTTCAGCAATGTCAGCAGGTTTTCCTTCATTCATTACTTGTTCTTTTATTACTTTTGTTTCATGTTCAACCATTTCAGTTGGTACATCGTTTCTTGTTACACAAACAGGAGCCATAGCAGCGACATGCATTGCTACATCTTTAGCAACAGCATCAGTTGTATTAGATAAAACAACTAAAGCACCAATTCTTCCCCCTAAATGTAGATAACTACCAAATACTTCATCATCGTTTTTAGTAATTAATTCATGACGACGGAAAGAAATTTTTTCTCCGATAGTAGCAGTTAAATTAACAATTTTACTTTCAATAGTTTCACCATTATCTTCAAAAGCTAAAACATCTTCATGAGTTTCTAAATTATTATTTATGATTGTATCAGCTAAATAGTCAACAAAGTTAGTAAATTCAGCATTCTTAGCGACAAAGTCAGTTTCAGAGTTAACCTCTAAAATAACCGCTTTATTATCTTTAACTTCTACTTTGCAAAGTCCTTCAGCAGCAATTCTACTTTCTTTTTTAGCCGCTTTACTTATACCTTTTTCTCTTAGCCAATCAACTGCTTCATCCATGTTAGCATTAGTTGCTTCTAGAGCTTTTTTACAATCTAACATTCCTGCTCCAGTTTTTTCTCTTAATTCTTTAACATCACTTGCTTTAAACATATTAATCTTCCTTTCTTTTTTAGAAAAAAGAGGGTTTTACCCCTCCTCCTACCTTATTTATTTAATGCTTCAATTATTTCTGCTTTTTTTAGACCACTAACAGAAATACCTTTTTCTTTAGCAATTTCTTTTAATTCTGTCACAGTCATTGAACTATAATCTTTAGTTTCTTCAGTCTTAGGTTCTTCTTTTACCTCTTCTTTAGTTTCTTGTTTTGGTTCTTGTTTTTTATTTATGTCCTTTTTAGCTTCTTTTTTATCTTTTTTAGATTTATCTTCTTCGCTAATATAATCAATTACCTCATTACCATTAACCTCAGCGATTGCATTTGTTAATACACCAATAAGTAATTTAACAGATCTAACAGCATCATCATTACCTGGAATAACATAATCAACCATATCAGGATCACAGTTAGTGTCAACAACACCAAATACAGGAATTCCTAAAATACGTGCTTCTTTAATAGCTATTTCTTCTTTTTTAGGATCTACGATAACTAAAGCATTAGGGATTTTCTTCATTTCTCTAATTCCACGTAGGTTTTTGTTTAGCTTATCATATTCTTTCTTTAGACCAATAACCTCTTTTTTAGGTAACAAATCAAAAGTTCCATCACTTTCCATTTTTTCAATTTGTTCCATTCTTTTAATTCTTGATCTAATTGTTCTAAAGTTAGTTAAAGTACCACCTAACCATCTTTCATTAACAAAGTACATATTAGTACGGTTAGCACTTTCTTCAGCAGCTTCCTGAGCTTGTTTTTTAGTACCTACAAATAAAACAGTACCTCCATCTTCAGCGATTTTCTTTAAAGCGTCATAAGCTTTTTCTAAGCATTTAGCTGTCTTTTGTAAATCGATAATGTAAATGTCATCTCTTGTTGTATAGATGTATTCCTTCATTTTAGGATTCCATCTTCTTTTTTGATGTCCAAAATGAACACCAGCTTCTAATAAATAGTTCATTGATACTACAGTCATATTTTTTTCTCCTTTTCGTTTTATTTTCTTCTATTTTGTTCTAAAAATTACCACCATATAGGCACTAGGTAATTAAATTCCAAAATATGTTTATTCACTAATCTTAGCGATTATTTCATTTTTCTTTAAACCAGTAACAGCGATACCTTTTTCTTTAGCAATTTCTTTTAATTCTGCTACTGTCATTTTACTATAATCAGTTGTTTCTTCTTTAGTCTCTTCTTTTACTTCTGGTTTCTTTTCTTCTTGTTTAGTAGACTTTGTTGATTTACTACTTATAGTTACCTCACTAGTAGTTTTAGGTTCTGTTACTTTAATTTTTCCTTCTTTACCTTTTTTAGCTGTTTCAACTAGTGCTTTAAAAGCTTCAGGATCATTAATAGCAATTTCACTTAGCATTTTACGGTTAACCTCAACACCAGCTTTGTTTAATCCTTCAATAAATCTTGAATAGCTGATACCGTTTTCACGACAAGCGGCATTAATTCTTGTTATCCATAATTTTCTAAATTCTCTTTTCTTTTGTTTACGGTCACGAAAAGCATATTGACCAGAATGCATTAGTTGTTCTTTAGCACTTTTGTATAGTCTATGTTTGCTTCCAAAATATCCTTTAGCCTGTTTTAAAACTTTTTTATGACGAGCTTTTGTAGTTGCTCCATTCTTAACTCTTGCCATACTTCTTCCTCCTTCTTCTTGATTAAATTATGTTCTTTAAGCGATTTTGATCTGCTTTTGATAAGCTAGATGCGCTTCTTTTCTTTCTATTTACTTTTCTAGCTTTATATCCAGTGTTATGACGACTTCCTGGATGTCCAATTTTATAATCATTTTTTCTTTTCTTAAATACTTTTTTACTACCTTTATGTGTCTTTAATTTAGGCATTGTTATTCCTCCTTTTACTTATCTTTCTTTGGTACTAAAAACATAGTCATAGTACGACCATCTAACTTTGGATGTTCTAAAATTGTCGCATAATCGAGAGTCCTATTAGCAAATTTTTCTAGTACTTCCTTACCAAGTTCTGTATGAGCCATTTGACGTCCTTTAAAACGAATGGTAAGTTTAATCTTATCACCTTTTTGTAAGTACTTGATAACATTTTTTAATTTTGTTTCAAAGTCACCAACATCAATAACAGGTGATAGTCTAAACTCTTTTAGTTCAGCTTGACTTGCTCTTTGTTTTTTCAAAGCTTCCTTTTCCTTCTTTTGTTTTTCGTAACGGTATTTATTATAATCCATTACTTTACAAACAGGGGGATTACCATTTGGATTCATTAAAACCAAATCAAGATTGGCGTAACGGGCTAATGTCTTAGCATCTTCGATAGTCTTAATACCAACTTGTTCGCCATTAGGACCAATAACTAATACTTCCTTAGTGGTTATTTGCTCGTTAATTAATTGACTCTTATTATCCTTTGCTATAATTAACACCTCCATAAATTAAGAAAAGTGAGTATATTAATACCCACTAAAAAACCAAAATAATAGTATTACTTTCTGCTTTGGCTTTTTTACCTATCGACTTAAAGTCAATCAGGTGGTGGTGAATATTAATAAATAGACCCATCTCTTTCCTTTTCTTCATATATTCTATGCTAAAAATTAGGCAATGTCAACATTTTTTTGCTGATTTTGACGATTTAATTGATGAACTTTGGCTTTTTCTAAGAAACTAGCAAAAATTTTCTTAGAATTTGGATCAGTTTCAATAGTTATTTCTGGATGCCACTGTACACCTAAACAAAAATCATAGTCTTTTAACTCAACTGCTTCAATGACATCATCTGTACTTTTGGCAGTTATATTACATGATTTCGTATAAGTGATACATTGTTTATGATGAGAATTAACAGTTATTTCCTCTTCTCCAATAATGTTATAAAGAAGACTATCTCTCTTTATTTTTATATTATGAACATTCAAATGATAATCTTCTTGATAATGAATATCTATATTGGTAACTGGTTCTAGATTGAAATTATCAGTTTTATAATTGGCGATTATTTGCATACCTAGACAAACACCTAAAATAGGAATATTTCTTTTTAAACATTCAGCAAGAACAAAGTAATCATATTGAGTCATTTTAACACCACCTGGAATAAATAAGCCATCTAATTGTTCTAGTTGGTAACAAATAATCTCTTTTTCTACACCAGTTAACATGGGAAAATCGCTATTCTTAGTAGTAAAATAATCAATATCTTGAGGAGGAGTTAAGAAAATAGGAACTCCTCCACTCTTAATAAGGGCACGTCTTGTGCTTTCAAAGCAATATTCCATCGGAGTATTATTTTCATTACTACCGCTTCTTATTAAAATACCAATTATTGGCCCCATTAAAATTTAATCCTTTCTTCTATGTAAGGAATTACCTCTTCTAGTTTTAAAGTAACTTGTTCCATACTATCACGTTCTCTAATTGTAACAGTACCTTTTTCAAGAGTATCTTCATCTACAGTTAAACAGAAAGGAGTACCAATGGCATCTTGACGACGATATCTTTTACCAATTGAACCTACCTCATCATAACTAACAGAGAACTCTTTTGCTAACATTTCATATATTTCATTAGCTTTCTCACTGTGATATTTCTTTACAAGTGGTAGAACTGCCAATTTATATGGAGCTAAGAAAGGTTTTAGTCTTAATACCTCTCTAGTATCATTATTTGGAAGAGTTTCAATTTGATAAGCATCTGCTAATATCGCAAGAGTTAGGCGATCAGCACCAATGGTTGATTCGATAATATAAGGAATATATTTTTCATTAGTTACAGGATCTAAGTATTCTTGTTTGACATTAGAATATTCTTGGTGACGAGATAAATCATAGTCAGTACGATTATGAGTACCATTAATTTCTCCCCAACCAAAGGGGAATAGATATTCAATATCACAAGCTTCTTTGGCATAATGAGCAAGTTTTTCATGATTATGATAACGTAATTTTTCTAAAGGAAGCCCTAAATCAAGAAAATAATTTTTAGCAAATTCTTTAAAATAGGCATAAATTTCACTATCTGTTCCTTCTTTACAGAAAGTTTGATATTCCATCTGTTCAAATTCAATGGTTCTAAAAGTAAAATTACCTGGAGTTATTTCATTTCTAAAGGCCTTACCAATTTGTCCAATACTAAAAGGTAATTTAGCTCGCATGCTTCTTTCTACATTTAAGAAATTAACATACTCTCCTTGCGCATTTTCAGGACGTAAATAAATAGTATTTTTTTTATCTTCAGTTACACCTCTTTTTGTTTCAAACATAAGATTAAATTGTCTAATATCAGTAAAGTCCCTACCTCCACAGTTAGGACAAGGTATTTTATGTTCTTTTATGTAAGCAAGCATTTCATCTTGAGTCATACCATCAGCATGAGCATTACTATCAAAATCATCAATTAGATTATCGGCTCTATGTCTTGCTTTGCATTTTTTACAATCAATTAATGGATCAGTAAAACTTGAAACATGACCTGAGGCTTCCCAAACTTTTGGATGCATTAAAATAGCAGCATCTAATTCATAGGCATTCTTTCTTTCTTGAATATATCTTTTACGCCAGGTATCTTTGATATTATTTTTTAATTTAGCTCCTAAAGGGCCATAATCCCAAGTGTTAGCAAGACCTCCATAAATTTCGCTTCCTTGAAAAATAAAACCATATTGTTTACAGTAATTAACTAATTCTTCCATTGTTATTTCTTTCATTATAGACTTTTTCCTTTCTCATATTTTTGTTCATATTTATCTAATAGATTTAGTAATTCTTCTTCATTTCGAGCAACATCAAAATATACTTTATAATGTTTTGAAACAGAACCCGCTTTAGATTTAGCTTCTAAATCTTTTAAGATGTAATCATAATTACACTCATCATCACCATTATAAATGATTAAAGGCTTTTGATTATTTAACTCAATCTTAGTAGTTAGCATAGTATAAAACTCGGAAACTGTACCAATGCCACCTGATAAGAAAATAATAGCATCACTCATTTCATAAAGTTTAGCAGTTCTTTCTCCTGGGGTATCTACCTCTATTTTTATATCTGCTTGTGATTCATCTAATTCATTTTTACTTTTTAAACCTACAGCTGTTATAAGATGGCCTTCTTCTTTAAAAACATCTTTAACATTTCCCATAAGGCCATTTTCACTAGCTCCCATTACAAGATTATAACCTCTGCTAGCAAGGGAGGTAGCTATGTTAACATTATTATAGATAGTACCTAAATTTAGCTCATTGCTGCTACTACACATAATTCCTATATTCATCTTTTTCACCTCTTCTTGCTTTATTATACTTGTTTTTTATTATTTAGACAAGTTTAGGTAAAAAGATAATAAGGCCAATAAGGATGGCAAAGATAGCAGCAATTAAGACAGCTCCAGCAGCAGCATCTTTAGCAACTTTCGCTTTAGGTTTCTTTTCCTCAGTTACAAGGTCTACAACATTTTCAAGGGCTGTATTCATAAGTTCTAAGGACAGAACTAAAGCAAAAAGGAGAAAACAGATTAACCACTCAGTTATAGAAATTTTGAAAAAGAGGCCTGATATTATAACTAAAATCATGACAAGAAAATGAATAACCATATTACGTTCTTTTTTTAAAGTATAGAAAATACCATTAAAACCATATGATAAAGTTTTGAGTAAAGGCTTTTCTTTAGTTTTGGGATTTAAATATTTTTCATAAAAATGAATTATAATTAGCAAGAAGACACTGCCTAAAATAAAGCCTGCGATTACATCAGTAAGATAGTGAACACCAAGAACAATTCTGCTAAAACCAATGAGAATAATTAAACTAGTTAAAAGAGCAGTTAAGATATTAATCGTCGTTTTCTTTAACTTGCTTTTTCTGATTAAATAGATTAAAAAGCCATAATAAGTAGTTGCGATAAGACTATGACCACTAGGATAGCTGTAGGTACCTAAAAGTTCTTGACCAATTAAAGGTCTAGTTCTTAGAAAAATATTTTTGCTTAAAACAATAATGATTGAACTTAAAGCAGTATTTATTAAAAGAAATAAACGTTTATAGTTAGTGTTTAAGATAAAAATCAAAATTAAGGTTATGATAATTAAGGCAGGTGCAGAGGCAAAAAAAGTTAAACAGTAAAAAAAGTTTAGAAAAGGCGTTGTTGCATTATTAACAAAAAAATTATAAACAGAAAAATCAAGGGGTTCTGTTATTTTTAAAAGCATTACTGCTGTTAAGAGTAAAAAGATGATTGTTAGCATTATGATTTTAGTTATTTTTTTCATTACTTCAATACCTCACTTATTTTAATTTAGCTAAATTTTTAAGCATTTTTTTACTATTTAAGTAAATGCCTGTATAGCGGTCATAATAATTATCTAAGAATTTTGTTATTTCATCATTAACTTTAGTATTAATATCTATCTTGGTAATTTTAGATAAATCAAGATAATAATACATTTGCAATAACTTAATCGCTTTACTACTGTAGTAACCTTCGTTACGATAACAATTAGAACAAATAAAACCTCCAGCTGTATCACTTAAACTGACAATATTATTAGTACTACCACAGATAGCACAACCAGTTAAAATAGGGCTGACACCTAAAAAATCTAGATATTTTAACTCTAGAATGTTGGTAATAACTTGAGGATTTAAGCCCTCTTCTATTTTAGATAAAGAAGCGACAATTAAGTTTAAGATGTTCTTTTCATTCGTTTGTTTTTCAACTTGCCTTGTTAAGTCTAGAAGATAAGAAGCATAAAGAACCTTTTCTAAATCCATAACAGTTTTAGGAAAGTCACTTATAACATCAATACTGATAAGAGTTGATAAACCTTTTTCTTTATAGTATAGATGGAAAGTTCCATAAACTAATTTCCGAGAGCTTCCTCTTAGTTTGCTTCTTAAATTACGACAACCTTTGGAAAGAATTCCAATTAAACCATATTCTGCAGTAAGAACATTTAAGATTTTACTGGAGTCATTATAATTTGTTTCACTGATAATAAGTCCTTTGATATCAACTATTTTCATCTTCTTCACTTTCCTTTAACTTTTTAGCTAAAAGAAAATATCTAATATCACCCGTTTTTTTAAATAATTCCCAAACTAGTTTATAATTTGTCAATTTTATCACCTACTATTATAGTGATTTATTTATATATTTTTTATTCATCTTCTTTTAAACCTAATTCAATTAGATATTTCTCTTCATCACGCCAATTATTAATTGTTTTAACATGTAGTTCTAAAAATACTTTCTTATTTAAGAATTTTTCCATTTCTTCTCTTGCAAGTGTTCCAATTTTTTTTAACATTTGCCCATTTTTACCAATAAGAATTTTCTTTAGATTAGCTCTATCAACAACGATTAAAACAGAGATATTAATGATATTTTCTTCCTCTATAAAATTTTCTGTATAACAAGTAATGGTATGGGGAATTTCTTGTTTCGTTAACATCATAGCTTTTTCTCTTACAAATTCTGACATAATAAATCTAGTTGATACATTTGTTAATTCATCTTCAGCAAATAATGGTTCCCTTTCTTCTAGATACTTTTTAATTGTATTTAATAAATCATTTAAAGATTGCCCTTTTAAAGCAGAGATAGGAATAATTTCTTTAAAGTCATATAAATCTTTGACAGAGGTAATTAATTTTAAAAGCTCAGCATTATTTACTTTGTCAACTTTATTTAAGACAAGAAAGACTTTGGCTTCTTCATTTTCTTTTATTTTATCAAGAATAAACTTATCACCTTTACCAAAACCTGTACTAGCATCAATTACAAGAAGAATAATATCAGCATTATCTATATTTTGATATGCTTTTTTATTTAAAAGATTGCCAAGTTTATTAAGTGGTTTATGAATTCCTGGGGTATCAATAAAAACTATTTGGGATTCACTATCTTGATAAATTCCTTCAATAATATTTCTCGTCGTACCCGCTTTATCGGTTGTAATTGCTAATTTAATATTTAATAAGGCATTTAATAGTGTACTTTTTCCAACGTTAGGACGTCCCATTATAGATACATTACCACATTTCATTTTATCACCCTTTCTGTTAATTAAAGAAGTGCTATTATTTTAGGAATAAAGATTAATAAACTTATAATGCCGCCAGTAATAGCCATAACGAACTCAGCGGCAGAAGCCGTATCTTTAGCAATTTTAGCAAGAGCATTATAGTCTTTAGTAACTAAATCAACGGTACTTTCTATCGCTGTATTTAATAGTTCAATTGTTAAAGTAAGACCAATGATTGCCACTATAGCAAACCATTCAAGAAGAGATATTTTCAAAAATATACTTAAAGCTAGAAGAATAATAGTTGCAAAAGCATGAATATACATACTTTGTTCATTTTTATAAGCTACTTTTAGGCCATTATAGGAATTTATAATACTAGCTAAAACCCGCTTTGGGCCAAATTTTTTCTTACCTTGTGATGCCATATTCTAATAAAACCTCCTCTTGTTTTTTAAACATAATTTCTTCCTCTTCTTTATTTCTATGATCATAACCTAATAAATGATAAATACCATGAACAGCTAAGAAACATAATTCTCTTTTTAAAGAGTGTCCATATTCTAATGCTTGCGACTTAGCTCTATCAATACTTATATAAATATCACCTAAAAGTCTAATATTACCAGTATTTATACAAGTTTTATCATCCTCTAAAGCAAAACTAATAACATCTGTTTCTTTATCAATATTACGGTATTCTTTGTTTAATTTGTGAATATAATCATTATTTACTATTATTATACTACAGCTAGTATGACCATCATAACCACCATTTTTTAATCCCTCTTTTTCTAAAGCTTTACCAACTATTTCTTTTATTGTATCCATATAGGGAATATCTTCAGCAGTTTCGTTATAAATTTCAATATCATTCATTGAGAACATCGTCCTTTCTTTCGCCTATAATATATCAAAACAATGTAAATAATACAAGATTTATTATTAAAGTAATGTTATTAAACCAATTAGGAAGATAATTGATATGGTGTTTAGAAACCATTCAGCTAAGAAAATTTTCGGACAAATATTGCCAATTTTAATAATAAGGATATGTAAAAAATAACCTAGGATACCACCAATAATATTTAATATGATATCATCAATATCAAAAACACGACCAATCATAAGCTGCGTAGTTTCAATCGTAAGAGAAGCGATTGTAGTCAATAAAAGGATAGGCCATAATTTTTTTTCTTTTAGAAAATAACTAGTAAAAAAGCCATATGGTAAAAACATAATGATATTACCTAAGACATTTTTTAAAAATAATCTGCTTCCAAAATTATATCTAAACATTTCTTTAAAAGGGATAAGATTATTACTTGAAATATTATTATTATCTTGAAAAGTTACGACTTGGAATAAACATAAAATATATATAATAAAAGATAAAGCAATTAACTCTTTATACAAACAAAAAGTCTTTTTATTTTTTATTATATCGGCAATTCTTAAGGAGACAGCAACAACAACAGAAATTATAACCATGGGTAAGCTGAAAGAAAAAACATTACCAATAGTATTACCTATACTTGAAAACATAATAATCTCAACTCTCTTCTTTAGTTTGACTATTGTTAGCTTCATCAATATTAAAATCTGCAAGTGATGAGTAACTAGTTATAT
This sequence comes from uncultured Bacilli bacterium, assembly GCA_944331915.1. Taxonomy (GTDB): domain Bacteria; phylum Bacillota_I; class Bacilli_A; order RF39; family UBA660; genus Onthousia. The sequence goes on from CALVIR010000027.1 coordinate 13,682, forward strand.
CTTCTTCAACTTTGAAAAAGATCTCTACTTTTATTTTATCAGCTTGTTGTTCTTTTTTCAAAACTTTTTCACTAATTATAGTAATATCTTCTCCTAAATAGCTTTTAAGTTTTTCATAAGCTAGTGGTTTAATATATTTATCATAATCACTAAAATCTTTATTAGTGATGGTAATTTCTTCTTTTGTTGTTAAATTAAAACTTATTGGTAGTAAAGGATGTTGCCAAAGTTTAGTTTCTGTTTCAAGTGCGTGATCATATTTATTAAAGTCTAATGCATAACTATTATAAAGAAAATCAAATTCAAGAACTTGTTTTTTCTTACCTGTTTTTTCCTCTTCATGATAATTAAGTGGCAGATTTAATGTTACTTTATACCAAATTTCCGCAAAAACTTGACCTTTAGCTTCAACTTTACTAACGATATGATCTTTATTTTTAATTAGTCCACTTATTAAGATGTCACCTTCATTGACATAGGCATTCTTTTTAGTGACAATCTCACCTTCTTCAGCAATAATTCTTGTAATTAATCCTTTTTTCTTAGCAACAATATGACGAGCTGTTCCTTCTTCTTTAGTATCATTTTGAATACGTTTAATTAATTTGATTTCATAACTAGTCCCTTTTTCTTCTATTTCTAACCACTCTATCTTATCTTTTTCCATTTCTAATATTTTCTTTTCAATACTTTCTTTTTCTCGATAATTAACTTTAAAGCCATACTTTTTTAAGCCTAATTTCTCTAAATCAGCAATTATTAAGTTCCTAATCTCAGCATCAGTATCAATAACTTTAATATCAAAAACTATTGTTGTTAAGATTTTTAAAAAAATGATTCCTAATAAGCAAATAAAAATAAAAAGTTTCCTATTTTTTAGAAAATGAGTTATGGCAACTAGGCCTTTACGCTTAACTATTTCTATTTGATAGGACGTTTTTATTTTTAGAAGATGTGCATAATCTTCGTCAGTTAATTCAATAATTAAATAATCTTTAGTTTGTTTTATCTTTCGAAAAGACACTTTAAATCTAATTAAGGTAAATAAGAAATTATCTAGTCTTTTTCCACTTATTTTTAAAATATATCTACTCATATTTAATCTCTAAACTTTCTAATTTACCTGTTATTAATAGTTCTTTAGAAGCTAATTTAGTAAGGGAAAAAGAGGTGCCATTCAAAATTATTTTACCTTCAGATACTTTGATAACAATTTTATTAAGTCCTAAGGAAATAATTTCTGTGTAGTTATTTATATAGATGTTCTTAGAACAAATATTTATTTGGAAAAGACTAGGATTTAAAAAGTTTTTCAACTCATTAATTAGCATAAACTTCACCTAATCTAGTTTATGTTTTAAAGAAAGAAAAAAGAAACTAATTTCTTAGTCTCTATCATTCTTTTTCTTACGTTCATTTTTTCTAGCGTTTTTAATGGCTTCTTTTTTAGCCTTTCTTCTTCTTACTCCTGGTTTGTCATATGCATCGTGTTTTTTAGCTTCAGAAGGGACACCACTTCGCGCAAGCTTTTGCTTGTATTTTTTTATGGCATAATCTAAATTTCCATTTTTTACAGTCACTTGTGTCATAACTACTATCCCTCCCTTCGCTTTTTTTCTACAACTGATTATAACACCAGATGTATTTAAATGACAACAATTTTTGTCATTTTTTTACATTTTTATAAGATTTTAGCCAAATTTTGACCTAAAAGGCTTCCTAAATTATAGACAGCTATAATCATAATTAAATATAAAAAGATAAAGGCGACTTTTTTTAGGATTAGTCTAATGGACATATAGAATCACTTCCGATACGTCTAATTGCAGTTCCTAGACTACGGCCAGCATCAACTAAGATATTAATTAAATCATTTAAGTAATTTAAGAGAGAACCAGTTATACTAGTACCTGCTTTAATATTTTTTAATTCCTGATTAGTTAATTTTTTCATTCTTCACCTCCACATGGTATTGGATTTACAAAGCCATCTATTACACCAGCGATAAAGGCAACTAAAGCTGATACGCCAATTAAAGTCGTAAGCGAAAAGCCACCATTTATCTTTTTTAATTCTTTATTAGATATTTTCTTCATTATTATCCTCCCAACTTTCTATTATTATTTTAAAAAGTGTTTTTTTCACTTTAGGTATCATGACCAAGGCATTTTTTTCAAGATTATTTATATCTTTATTTAATTTTAATTCTAAAATTATGCTATCTGATATTTCTTCCTTTTTATTTACTTTGTACAGATATTTCTTATTGTTGTGATATAAATAGTTATTCTCCTCTAACAGATGGACATTTTTCTTTGTTGTTAAAATTTGATATGTTAGCTCTGTTTCTTTTATAATGTTAAAACTCTGATAAGTCCAAATTTTAGTTGTTAATAAACTGCCAAAGAAGAAGGTTGTAAGTATTAATAGGATAATACTAAAAAGACTATTGATGGTGTTTTTTTGATATTTCTTCATTACAAACTCCTTCTTTTAAATACAAGATACGATTAAAGAGGTCTTTGTTAGAAAGCCGATGGGAAATATAAATAATTATTTTGTTATGGTAAGTTTTTAAAATATTTTTTAATATTTCTCTTTCTAAACCAACATCAATGTTGCTTAAACATTCATCAAAAATATAAATTTCACTTGGTTTTAATAAAGCTTGAGCTAAACTAATACGATTTCTTTCCCCTTTGCTCAAATTGGTACCACCGGCTTCTAAAATTGTCTCTAAATTGTAATTTTTTTCTTTAAACATTTTGTCTAATCCACTTATTTTTAATAATTTATCCTTATTTATAATAGGCTTTCGATATAAATAAATATTGTCTTTTATCGTAGTAGCACTAAGAAAATCCTCAAGAGAAATATAAGAAACTATTTGTCTTAAATTGCTGAGATTATAATGGGTTAAGTCAATATTATTTAGTTTAATATGTCCATAGGAAAGAGGTAAATATCTTCCTAATAACTTAGCTAAAGTACTTTTACCACTACCACTATCACCATAAATAAAAATCTTATCTCCAGTTTTTATTTCTAAATTAAGATTATCTAAAACCTTTTTGTCATAATATTGGAAAGTTAAGTTTTTTATACTTATAGTTATATGTTTTAACTTATATAGTTCTTCTTTAAAAGGTAATAGCAGTTCTTTTTCTAAAGAAAATATTTCTTCTAGTCGTTCTGATATTTTCCTAAAATTCTCATATTTAAATACAAATAGCAAAAGACTTTCATAGTTCTTTAAACAGATAAATATCAGACTTTCTATTAAAATGAAAGTTGCTAAAGAAAAATCTGAGATTGTTATTATTGAACTTGCCCCTATTCCTATAATTACTAAGGAAATGATTCCTTCTAATAATGTTAGTAAGGTTTTGATAAATTCACTATAACGAGTAAATCTGTAGATAGTGTCAGTATTTTTACTGTTTGTTTTACAAGATTTATTACTAAGTATCTTTTCTAAGGAAAGTCCTTTAATTTTTTCATTACTAGATATTATTTGATGAAGTTCATTTTGATATTCATCTTGAACTGAGTAGTAATTCCTTAAGATATTTTTCGCTATTTTTCTTTGGATATAGATAAATATAAAAAGGATAAATTCACATATTAGCAAAGCTATAGTAATGTTTAAAGATAAATTAACAAAATATAGATGTAAAAAAATTACCATCAAGATGTTGTTAGTAGCAGTTATCAAATCCAGAGTTAGAAAATCTGTCAGAGTATCTACATCTTTAAAAAGAGAAATAATATGTCCTTGTTCCTTGGCCTTAAAATACAGATTAGGAAGTGCTAATAAGTGGTTAATTAATCTTTTTTTCAATTGTGAGCTTAAACGGCATTTCAACTTATTGATATTAAGATTATTTATAAAGGTTAGCAATGTTTTTAGTAGTAATAAAGTAGTAAAAGAACTAAGTAAAATAACTAAATTACTAAGTGATTTAACTATTATGGCATTGTTTAAAATTATCTTTAGAGAAAAAACATTAATTAATTCTAATAATAGGCTAAAAAGTAAAGCTATTACGATTAAGATAATTTTTTTATTTTCTTTTTTTAAAAAAGAAATATAAGTTTTTGAAAGAGATTTTTTCTTTACACATTTTCTTACTTTTGGAGTTGCTTTGACGAAAAGATAATTATTAGTAGTTATTTTAGAAAACTCTTCTTTACTAAACGCTTTAGTACCACAACTAGGATCTTTAACAAATATTTTATTTTTCGTAATATTACTTATTACGACATAATGATATAGTTCTTCTTTTGGGGAAATCTTAATATGACCAATAAATGGTGTGTCTTTAGGATTCAAATCTGTTACTTGACCTTTTAATCCATAAGCCTTAAATCCTAGTTTTATTAATGCTTGCATTAAACCATACATAGTAGTTCCATCTTTAGTAGCATGACTGGCATTAATTAAGAAATCTTTCGTTGCATCACTTTTGTAATACTTAATTATAGTTAACAGGCAAGCAATACCGCAATCATAGCTATTTTCTTGAAAAATCAATTTAATCCTAGGTATTATTACCACCTCCTATTATAATAATTACCTATAAGTAAAAAAACGCTTTCACATTTTCTTTATCAGTTATTTTGACAAAAATCTTTATATTGCAATGTCTGTAATAAAATAAAAACAAGGTGGTAAAGATGCAGTTTGGGAAAATTAGAGATTTAAGAGAAGATCATGATTTAAGACAAAGCGAAATTGCAGAATTTCTTGGTGTTAAAAGAACCACTTATGCAATGTGGGAATTAGGTGATGTTAACTTTCCTGTTGAAAAGCTGGTAATATTAGCGAAACGTTTTCATACAAATGTAGAATACATGTTAGATCTTACTTCAGATAAACGTGAGGTTATTTATCCGGATGATATTACTATTGAGTTTATAGGAAGACAATTAAAACGTTATCGTCTAAAACTACAAAAAACACAAAGAGAATTTGCTGATGCTTTAAAAATCAGACAATCTAGTTATTCTTATTATGAAGATGGGAAAACAAGAATACCAACAAACAAGCTAGTATTTTTGTCTAAAAAATATCATATTCCCCTAAATTATATTTGTGGCGGCAAAAGCAAAGAAAAAATTACTATAAATTTATGAAAAGTGACTGAATTAAATTCGAAGTGCCCGTAAATTGAAAGTAAATTAATTATAAGAGAAAGTTCCCGAAAAATAA
>CALVIR010000028.1 GCA_944331915.1 uncultured Bacilli bacterium
CTTAAAAAAGTGAATCTGTGGATAACACATTTTCACTTTTCTTTATTAAGTTTTATTTTTACCTAAACTCAAATATAGTATGGAATGTATAAATCTTCTCCAGCAGCAAAAACATCACTAGGAATTAAAAATATTGAAAATAATAAACCAAATATAATTATATAATTCTTCATTTCTTTTCAACCCATGGAGCAACTAATAAACCATAAATAGTTAACAAACAAATAAGCATAAAAATTATAGGAACAATAAAACTTATCTCTTGAGGAAAAACACCTAAGAAATCAACTAATATATCATACAAATTACTCACTCCTTTCTATTTTAAACATTTAATTATTAAAATTAAAATTCCTAATATAAAAACAGAATATAATCCTACAGTAATAATAGGTGGAAAAGCACTCATTGAAATAGTAAAAATAGTACCTACAACTGCAAAAGCTGAAACCATTTGACCTAGCAAATCTGGAATCATAGACAATATATCACCTAAATTAGAAGGAACATCAAAAATAGTACCATTATTACCAATTGATTCAGAAATATCTTGATGATTAGAAAAATCTAAATTATTACCGTTAGTATCTATAATACTAGAATTTGAAGAAAAAGATAAATTGTCATCTAAAAGAGAATCAAAACCATTTAAATATTTACTAGAATCAAAATAACGCGAAAATTCTATAGTTTCATAATAAGGAACACCATTTAATGTAAATTGATCAGTTGGATCGGAAATAGTAAAAAACATATCATCATATTGATACATAGGATCAAGTGGAAGATTAACAGATAAATTAAATATAATTATTTTATCCTCTTTATTTAAATAATTAGAAAAAAATGTTAAAGAACCTAACTTATTAGGCAAATCTGAAGAAAGTGGAATTCTTTGTTCTACACGAGTAGAATCTCCAGACAATCTCAACATGATTTTGTCAGTATAAGAAAAACTTATAACATAATTAGCAGATTTATCAGCTTTTAAAAAAACATAATAAGGAAGCTTATCAATTATTTCAGAAGCTTGTAAAAAAGAACTATTACCATATTCAAAATAAACAGAATATAAATCACTAAGATAAGGCTCTGTAAACTTTGATTTATCTTTAGGAATATATTTTTCTAAACCAACACGAGAAATATCAAAACGTTCATTCATAACCTCATAATCATTATAACCATAAAAAAAATATGCTTTATAAGTATCAGAACCTATCTTTAAATTTAAATAAGTTAAATCATCTGAACGTTTAACAATCTCGCCTAATCCAGTAACATCTACCTCATCAATACAATTAAATGAACTAAAAGAACAAGCTTTATTGTTTGTATCAGCAGCAAATACATCACTAGGAATTAAAAAAATTGAAAACAATAAACCAAATAAAATTAAATAATTATTTTTTTTCAATATCATCTTTATTATCACCAAAAATATTAAATTTTTTACAAAGGAAAATAGCTAATAATAAAGAAAAAATAATAACTAAAAAATTAATCATAAAAACTTAACCTCTCTTTCTTTAAAATTTCAACAAAAGATATTTTTTCAAGTAACTTAAGCAAAAAACAATTATCAGCTACTACTAATTCAACTTTATAAATAAATATCACCCTTTCGTATAAAATAAAAGAGAGCAGTTACCTACTCTCAAACTAAAATATCTTCTTAAGCACCTTGATAGCAGTAAATACAGCAATTACTCCAAAAGGAACTAATAAGATTGGGTTAGAGGTCATAACCTCTAAAAAATCAACAGCCCAACCAGTTACAGCAGTAACAATAGTACCTAAAGTAGTAAGATAAGTACTTAAATCCATAACAGCAGCAATCTGTGGCATAACTTAAACTCCTTTCACTAAAAAATTTTCTTCAAAACTTTTATAGCAGTGAAAACAGCAATTACTCCAAAAGGCACTAAAAGAATCGTATTGGTAGTTAATACCTCTAAGAAACTAACAGCCCAACTAGTTACAGAACTAACAATAGTACCTAAAGTTTCTAGATAAGTAGATAAACCCATGGTAGTAGTAACATCAGTAGCAACTTGAAGTATAGCAATCACTCCTTTCATAGTTTTTATGTTTAAGCTAACACCTCAAATTGCTCAAACTATATTATAAAGCAACATCTCTAAACTTAATAATCTAAATAAAACTTATATTGTTCATAATAATCAACCATTTTATGACCATATCCATTAACATATCCAGGAGAACACCAATGTTCAGAATCTTGAATAGGTCTATGCTTAGTAATTCTAACAATTAATGTGCCATCTTTTTTCTTATAGATTGAACGACACTCTTTTAAAATAACAGCATTATAAGGTTTATAAGATGAACTAAAATCAAAAGATAATTGTCTTATATCATCAGAACTAAAATCCTTTAAATAACGATTTCGATAAGATAATCTGCTATTATCAAACTCATCACGAATCAAACCAACACCCCCTTTGAATATTAGTCTATTTTAACACTAACAGCTCTAGGTGGTTTAGATGTAGAATATATTTCTAAACTTAAAGTAGCACTTTTAGGTAATATAACATTCTTATTATTATCAAATATCTTTAAAGAATCGGAACCAGAAATAAAAGAACTTTGAACAACTCCACCTATATAATTATCTTTTAAATTTTCATCAGGATCAGATAAATAATAAATCTTAACCCCTTGAATTTTATCTCCATCTTTTGTAGAAAAATCTAATTTTTGAATAGATATTAATCTAATTTTTTGATTAATAACTGGAAATTTATTATCCATAAAACATCTCACTTTCTTTATTTAAACTTTCTTAAATATAAACGAGCTAACTTAATAGCATAAATTAAATCATCAGAACTATAATTAGAATATGGATATTCAATTTTATATAAACCATAATCTGAATTACATAAATACAACATATCTTTATAAGTATTTAAATACTTACGTAAATAATCCTTAAGATTTCTAATGCGATATAAATCCTCGTCAATTTTTTCTTTTTCTCTCATAGAAAACATCTCCATTCTAAAATATATTTTAGAAAAGAAAAAAGCTTGAGATGTTCATCTCAAGTTTTAAGATATTATGTAAACTAACAACTAAAAAGTTATAAAAACTCTCATAGTATATGTTATGTTAACTATGACTATAGAGACATATTTTTATATAATTATATATAAGGATGTGAAATTGTGAAAAATAATACGAAAAAAGATATTAATATTGTTAAAACATATCTTATTAATAGTTTTTATAATGATCCTGACATTAGATATTCAATTAAGAAGATTCATAAGGATACATATGTTAATAAGGATATAATTAAATTAGTTATAGATATGTTAAAAAAGAAAAAACTAATTAATAATAATTATGAATTTAAATTAAATCTAGAAGCAATTGAGTTTTTAGAATCAAATATAATTTCTTTCCAAGGTCAAAAATTATCTGCAATAAGCATTTATATTGCCTGCGGTTCTTTACTTATTAGCGTAATAGTAAATAGTGATAAGTTTTCATTATTATTTCAATTTTTTCTTTTAATATACATAATAATTTTATATAAATATAGTGATAATTTATAATATGAAATTGCAATCAAACTATATAAACTACTACTCCTACCTCCCCTTCTCTATTGTTTACTTTACGTAAAGTAAAAGAGAACTTATCAATAATAGTTCTCTATTTTTGTTAGGGAAAACCCCTAGATAGTCTAGGGGTTCAGTAAAGCTTTAGCGATGAGTTGAAAATAAAAACTCCTTCTAATATAATATGTGTTGCGACTGCCAAGAAGCAACCATATATATTAGAAGGAGGACATTTATAATGAAAGAAATCAAAATAAATGACATTAAAAGTTTAGCACATACAACGTGAATTGTAAATATCACATAGTATTTGCACCAAAATATAGAAGAAAAGTTTTTTATGCTAGTAAAAGATTAGAAATAGGACAAATATTAAGACAATTATGTGAATGGAAAGGGGTAACAATAATAGAAGCAGAGGTTTGTCCTGATCATATACATATGTTATTGGAAATACCACCAAAATATAGTGTGTCATCATTCATGGGATTTCTAAAAGGAAAGAGTAGCTTGATGATATATAGTAAATGGGCAAATATGAGATATCAGTATAGGAATAGAGAGTTCTGGTGTAGAGGATATTATGTAGATACAGTTGGAAAAAATACAAAAAAAATAAAGGAATATATAGCAAATCAGTTAAAAGAAGATCAATTAAGCTGTCAGATGACCCTTGAAGATTTTGACCCTTTTAAAGGGTAGTAAGTAATAGATGCTTTTGGCAGTCGTGTTAGGCACTTTAGTGAGTGCCATTAGTATAGCCTTTTAGGCGAAAAATAAAAACCACTAGCTAAGCTAGTGGAAATTTATTTCTTTCCTTTAATACTTACATTATACCAATCGATGAATTTTTTTATTACATATGCTAAAATAACCCCAACTACGGCTAAGTAAGCTATTATTGCTTCTATATCAATCAACTACCTTTCTATATATTATACTTTTCTTGACTGTATTTCTGCAATTTTTTCTAAAACTTCTTTGGCATTACTCTCGTTTATTTCTGTATAACCAAGTTCTCTTAAAGCTTGAACCTTAGCTGTATTTAATTCTTGAGTTCTACTTAGTTTTTCCTCTTTCTTTTGCTCGATATCTTGAACAAAGCGTTTATGAGTTTCAGCTATTCTACTTTTAGAAGCTCCACCATTATGATATAAAGTCATGGCAGAAAATAAAATACTCTCAAAAATAAATTGTCTATCTTGATCAAAGGCAAATTCCATTGGATCAGTAAATCCCATAGATTTTGACATATATCCTAAAATATATCTAAGTTCTTCAGCTGTTTCCATTGATTGTAAATAATGATATAAATATACATATGTAGTATAAGTGTTTTTAGTCTTATCATCTAATAATTTTTCTTTTAATAAATTGATAATATCAGCTAATATTTCTTGTTCTTTCTTGTTAAAACATTTTAAATCCGCTAATACCTCTCTATTTGATGAGTCTTTAACACCCTCATTTAATCTATTTTCAACTTCAATTATATAATCATTTGTAACGATTATATCCTTAATTCTATCTTCACTTTCGATATTTAATAAGGCTAATAATTTAACTACTTTCTCTTTAGGCCACATATCTAGACTATCTAATGCTAAATAATTATATAACATCTGTCTTGAAACACCTAAATATTTAGCTAATCTAACCTTTGAAATTCCAAGCTCTACCAATACATCATTAATACTCTTCATTATTAACCTCCTAGAATAATTTTAATTAATTTTACACCAATAGTCAAGTAAAATTAAGTAAACTAATTATAATAAATACCAGAGCTTTTTGTTGTTCTTTCGAACCTCTTTAACAATACCACCACCAAGACAATATTCTCCGTCATAGAAAACACAAGCTTGTCCTGGAGTAACGGCTTTAACGCCTTTATAAGTAACTAATATTTCATTGTGATCTAAATAAGTTAAAGTCACATCAACATCAGGAGCTCGATATCTAAATTTTGCTGTACAATTAGTTGGTCTTTCATCACAATTAAAGTTAATATCTTCTAAAATAGCACTATCAGAGTACAAGTATTCATTATCTTCTCCTAAAGCGACATATAAGATATTCTTTTTTAAATCCTTTCCAACTACAAACAACTTATCACTAGTACCACCAACATCAAGACCTTTTCTTTGACCAATTGTATAATACATTAATCCTGTATGTTGACCTAGTATCTCATTTGTTTCAATATTAACAATATCACCTGGTTGATTAGGTAAATAGTTAGTTAAAAATTTACGAAAGTTTCTTTCACCAATAAAACAAATACCTGTAGAATCTTTTTTCTTTGCTGTTACAAGGCCATATTTACTAGCGATAGCACGAACCTCACTCTTATCTTTAATATCTCCTAAAGGAAATAATACATTCTGTAACTGTTCCTTACTAACTTGTGATAAGAAATAAGTTTGATCTTTATTCTTCTCATGACTACGCATTAATCTTCCGTTTTCCATTTTAGCATAATGTCCTGTCGCGATATAATCAGCATTTAACTTTTTAGCTTCCTTAACAAAAGAATCAAACTTAATATATTTATTACACATAATATCAGGATTTGGTGTTCTTCCTTTTTTTAATTCATCCAAAAAATAAGTAAACACTTCATCCCAATACTCTTTAATAAAATCAACTCTATATAAAGGAATATTTAATTTCTCACATACCGCTTTCGCATCATTATAATCTTCTTCTTGCGGACATATATAATTATTTAAATTAGGATTACCTAAAAAATCATTATTAATAGTACTATCCCAATTTCTCATAAATAATCCTATTACCTCATAGCCTTGTTCTTTTAAAAGAATAGCAGCAACAGAAGAATCTACTCCTCCAGATATTCCAATTACAACTCTTTTCATAAACTACCACCTCTAGTTCATATAGACATATTAGTCATATTAACCATGCTAATTATACTATATGTTCAGCTTATTTTCAAGGAAAATACATATAGAAGGAATTGTTAAACTAAACAACTAATTTTATTAAACTAGGAGCTAGAAAGGTTTCAATAAAACTACAGAAGATATTAATAATTAAAACAATAATAAATACTTGTAAATAACGTTTCATAGAACTTCTTAGATTAATATCTTTTCTTCTAAAAAGATAATTAAATAATTTAATACAAAAATAAAGAGCATAGAAGCCTAAAAATAAGCTCATAAGTAAAGTTATAATCTGATGAGGAAATACGTACATAATAGCCTTTAAAATACCATTTAAATGATATGTATAAACAATAGAGACAAGAGAAAAACTAAAAATAAAAGCTTTAAAAAATAAACTAACAATAATGAAAGGAATACCTATGATAGAAATACCTAGTAAAAAGATAAAACTAATAAAGAAAATATTACCAATTAAACTATTAATGAGACCACTTTGGTAATTTATATTACTCTCTTTAATATTAGTAAAAAAACTATCTAAACTACTTGCTACTAAGTTATGATCACTTTTACTAATTATTAAGGCATAAATAAGTCCTGCTATTATTCCTAAACCCATAACAACAATTAAAAATAAATATAATCTTTTCTGTTCTTTTAATTTATTATTTACTTTAACTTTTACATTATCTAATTTTAAATCCATAGCTATCACCTAATAAATGATATTCTAAAGATTATAATATTTTCTCTTTTTTATTTAACAAAATTAGACTTTATTTTCATTAAATTATTGACAAACCTTTTCCAGTAATGCTAATATTTGATTGTCCTTAATAGTTGGATAATATTATATTTAATGATAGAGGTGCAAAAATGAATAAAAAAGTTGTTCAAATTGTGTCAGCAGTTATGATTGTTGCCATGTTAGCTAGTATAGTAAGTGTTATATTTTATTATGTAATATAAAAAATAGGTTTAATTACCTATTTTTACTTGCATATTTTTATATCTTTTCTAATTCTTTTACTATTTGCATAGCAAGTAGTTTTTTTATGTTCTAATTTTCTCTTATAATTAGATTTTACTTTTTTCGCTTCCATATTCATCTACCTTTCTATATATCCTTCTATTTCTGGTGTTACATCACTTACTAATAAATCACTTGTATCATACTTTAAAACAATATCATTAAGTCTTTTAACATCTTTAGCCATATAAAGGAGTAAAAGACCAGCAATTCTATTAGCAGTATATTGATTTAATTTATAAACATCATCAGGCTTAATATTATATTTTCTAATTATGTCATTAATAGGACCATATTTATATATATAATTGATATATGCCCTACTAACGAGATCAACATTTTTATCTTTATTAAAAATTTTAGCACATTTCCATACTTTCATATTATTCCCCCTTGTTAAGCTCTATATTATAGCATATTTTTTTAAATTTGGTAAGATTTAACACGTTTTTTTTCTGTTTTTAAGTTAATACTAAGACTGTAGCTTAAGGAGTTGGTTAAAATGCATTTTTTAAAAAAATTAAAGCTACAGATAATTCTTCCTCTATTTATCCTTTTTATTATACCCTTAAATATTGAAGCTTATTCTAAATATATTATCCCAGGTGGAGAAACCATCGGTATAGAGGTTAATTCTAAAGGTGTCTTAGTAGTTGGCTTTTATGAGGTAGATAATGCTTATATTGGTAAAGATGCAGGCTTTGAAATAGGAGATATAATAACTAAAGTAAATGGGGCTAAAGTTAATAGTCTTGAAGAGATGGTAGAAATAGTAAATGATGAAGCAAAAGATAGTAAACAGTTAGATGTAACTATTACTAGGAATAGTAAGTCTTCTAAGTTAAAGTTAAATATGGTCTGTGATGAAAATGATGTTTGTAAGACTGGTCTTTATGTAAAAGATGAAATAACCGGTGTTGGTACTTTAACTTATATTGATCCTAAAACGACTATTTTTGGAGCTTTAGGGCATGAAATCATTGAAAAAACAACAGGTGAAAGATTTGAGATTAAAGATGGTAAAATATTTAAAGCAACAGTAATTGATAATATCAAAAGTACAACAGGTAGTCCTGGAGAAAAGAATGCAACTTATGATCAATCGATAATCTATGGAGACATTGATAGTAATGAGGAATCAGGTATCTTTGGTACTTATGAAGATGAAATTAATACTACTGAAAAAATAGAGGTTGCAGATATTGATGACATAAAAACTGGACCTGCTCTAGTTAGAACCGTAATTAATAATAATGAGGTTTCAGAGTATGAGATAAATATTTTAAATATTAATAAGAATAGTGATATTAAAAATATTTTATTTGAAATAACTGATCAAGAATTATTAGATGCTACAGGAGGTGTAATCCAAGGAATGAGTGGTTCGCCAATAATTCAGAATAATAAAATTATTGGAGCGGTAACCCATGTTATTGTTAATGATACGAAGAAAGGATATGGTATTTTTATAACAACTATGTTAGAGGAAGGTGATAAAAGTGCTAGTAGTTAGCTAGCACTTTTTATAATTTATAATTTTTTTTGATTTGAATCTTAGTTAATAGTTTTTGTTTATCTTGTAAAGATAATTTTTCTTTTTCATCATAATATTCAGGAAAAACTTCATATGTATATTCATCTACCCTTCCATCTCTTCTATCATAAGAGAATAAAGGATAGTTGTTACAGTAGATAAATGACTGAAAATAGTGATCTTTTAAGGCAAAAACTGAACTAAGAGAATCAAGAACATTAGTCTTATCGAAATATTTAAGACTGTTTTCTTTAATATGGTCTAATTCAGGTGTAAACTTTTTTCCTAAATTCCGATATTTAAAACGTCTTGCTTCTTCAATTAACATTGGTTCAAAACAAGCACCTGATACTACTTTATAATAATCAACTGATGATGGTTTAACTAAGCTAAAAGAAGAATTACCAACATCAAATCTAAGTTCTCTACCAATCATAGAGTATCTTAAGTTTTGAACTTTAGGATATCTTTCCATAATTTTAATTTTATCGCCTAATATTTCACTTTCATAATAGAAAAATCTCTCTTCTAAGTCTAGTAAATAATCTTTTAAAGTTATTAGGTTATCTTTATTTAAATTAAAATAAGTTGCTTCATCTAAATCACTGTCTAAAAAATCTCTAAATTTTTGATAACTAATTTGTTTTATCATATTATTCTCCTTTGAAATTTCCGGCTACACTTTCTTTTTCAATAAGTTCAAACCGATATTTCTGTTTAACATTTGGATATTTCTCATGGTTTATTTCTGCTAAAAAGTCATTTAAAGGTCTAACCCAACAAGTTCCATCACCATATAATTTTCTATATATTACAAGAGCTTCTAAAGTGTTAGAGTCTTTTGCAATATCTTCAACTAAATAGTAATCACCTTTAAAGTGTCTATAAATACCGTGAATTTTTATTTTTCTCACTACTCTACTTCTCCTTTAAATTCTGATAAACTACCATCTTCATTTACAATAGATGTTAAAGCTTTTTCAGCATTTTTTAAATCTTGATCACATTCACTTGCAAGTTTTGTCGCTTTAGTAAAACTATCAATCGCTTTATCTAATTCGATATCACCATTTTCTAGACTTTTAACTAATGTTTCTAATTCTGTTATTTTTTCTTCAAATTTTTTCTCTTTCTTTTCCATACTTACCTCCCTATTTTATAATCGCTTTTTTACTACCATCTTTTAGTTCTATTTCAATTAGATCATCTTTATTTAAGTCATTAATACTTGTTATTGCCTTATTATCAAGCTTAATAATACCATAACCCCTTTCTAAGGTTTTTAAAGGTGAAAGTGCATCTAGTTTGCTTAATAATAAAAGATATTTTTGTTTAGATTTATCTAGTACTGTTAAAGGATTACTAAATAAAGGTCTATTTTTTAAGTTTGTTAAATTATTTTTTTTCTTCTCAAGTAAAACTTTATAGTTTTTAATTAAACTCTCTGTTAAATAATCAAGCTTTTGAATTTTAGCTGCATATAAATCTAACGGATTATTTAAGATATAGTGATTTTTAATATTATCTAGTCTTTTCTTCTTTAATTCAAGAATTGTAGCCATATTTTTTCGGCTTCTTAATGTTAATTGCTTAAGATAATTTAAAACATCATTTTTATTAGGTACAGCTATTTCGGCCGCTCCCGTTGGAGTAGGCGCTCTTAAGTCTGCAACAAAGTCAGCGATAGTAAAGTCAATCTCATGACCTACGGCACTAATTACAGGAATAGGGCAAGCGAAGATAGCTCTAGCTACTACCTCTTCATTAAAGGCCCATAAATCTTCAATAGAGCCTCCTCCTCTACCAACTATTAAGACATCCAAATTATAATCTTCGGCACGCTTTATTTGCCTAACTATATCTTCTTTCGCTCCTTCTCCTTGGACAAGACTAGGAAAAAGAATAATCTCTGCTAAGGGAAATCTTCTATTAATAGTCGAAATAATATCTCTAATTGCTGCCCCTGTAGGAGCTGTTATTACCCCTACTCGTTCAGGAATCTTTGGTATTTGCTTTTTATAACGTTCATCAAAGAGTCCTTCTTCTTTAAGCCGCTTTTTTAACTGTTCAAATGCCACATAAAGATTACCTACTCCATCTTCCATCATCTCATTTACGTATATTTGGTAACCTCCTGTTGCTTCATAAACAGATATTTTTCCCGTTACTAATATTTTCATGCCATCTTCAGGCGTAAATTTAACTTTAGAAGCATTACTAGCAAACATAACAGCATTAATACGACTACCTTCATCTTTAATAGTAAAATAAAAGTGTCCTCTGGTATGAGCTTTAAAGTTAGAAATTTCTCCCTTTAAATAGACCTCTTGTAAGTTTATATCATTATCTATTTTATATTTAATGTATTTAGTTAACTGACTAACGGTTAAGTATTCTTTATTCATGTTCTTCTCCACTATGAAAAATATTATCTAAAACTCCATTTAACATCTTTGTAACTTTCTCATCACTATATTTCTTAGATATTTCAATCCATTCATTAATTGTGACAATACTAGGAGTTTCCGTATATTTTAATTCATAACTAGCTAGAAGAAATAGGGCTTGATCAACTTTATTAAATCTCTTTAAACTCCAATCTGTAAGATAACTATTGACTAAATTAGTTAATTCACCCTTTTTTTCTATAACTCCTTTAACTAAAGAATTAATAAAATCATTTTCTATTTCGTATTCTTCTTTAATTAAGTCATCAACCTCATAATAAACATGAGCATCTTCAAAAATATTAATTTTATAAACAATTCTAAGAGCAGCTTCTCGCATTTCGCTTCTTGTTTTCATAAGTACATCACCTCTTTAATTTTAGCAAGATAAAGGATATAAGACAAGACCTTATCTCTTCTCTTAATTAAGTTTATCACCGTGAACAAATGTTTGTCAATTACTTTCCCCTAATATTTTTATAAACTTAAAATTATTTACTGGTCGATATAAAAGTACTAGAAATGTTGTCATGATAACGCTTGTTAAGAAAATAAAATTTATGGGAATTGTATTCTTGTAAAGACCCAAGCTTAAGAGTGTTAAAAGGAAAAAGATTATAGTTAAGATAAAATATTTAACTCTAAAAGCTTTATTTTGACTATACATCTCTTTTAATTTCGTAATAGATAAACTTTTACCTTTACTCCTAAACACATCTTTAATAGTAGAGTTTGCAATTATAGTTATAATGGTGCCAAAGATTATCCCTAAAATAATTATAAAAAGATATGAATATGGTACGTAATAACTAATAAGTCCTAAAGTGAGATAAATAATAAAACCAAAAATAATTCCTAACATGGCTATAAAACTACAAGAGTTTTCTTTATTATTATTTACATAAACTAAATTATCTTGAAAATTATAGTAATAATTTATCTTTTTCTTATCATCTTTATAAATTAAAACATATTTCATATAATAACCTCTTTTTATTTTTCTTCTTTTTTTATTTTTTCCTTTAAACTATATAAGAAATTTAAAGCTTCAAGTGGAGTCATATTCAAAGGATCTATTTCTTTAACTGCTTCTTCAATTTCATTAGTTTTATCAATTTCTTTAACCTCTTCTTCATCTAAAGCAAATAAACTTGTTTGCGTAAACTCTTTTTTCTTTGTTCCATCTTTTTCATAGATATCAAGTATTTCTTTCGCCCGTTTAATTAGACTTTCTGGTAAATGAGCAAGACTAGCAACATTAAGACCATAACTTTTATCAACAGAACCTAGTTTTATTTTATGAAGAAAAGTTAATTTTCCATTTTCTTCTACTGCTGATACATGGACATTTTGTAGGTGTTTTAAACTACCAGCAAGCGCGGTTAATTCATGATAATGAGTGGAAAATAGCGTCTTAGCCCCTATTTTATCATGAATATATTCTAATATTGCTTGAGCTAGACTCATTCCATCATAAGTAGCAGTACCTCTACCTAATTCGTCAAAAAGAATTAAGCTTCGTTTTGTCGCTTCTGTAAGGGCAAAATTAGCTTCTTTCATCTCCACCATAAAAGTAGATTCACCACTTACTAAGTCATCACTAGCGCCTATTCTTGTAAATATTTTATCAAAAATAGGCATTTCACAGGACTTACAAGGGACAAAACACCCAATCTGTGCCATTATAACTGTAATAGCAAATTGTCGCATATAAGTAGATTTACCAGCCATATTAGGTCCTGTTATTAAAAGAATAGAGGTATCTTTATCCATAATTATATCATTAGCTACATATTTTTTATTTTCTTTACTCATAACTTGTTCAATAACGGGATGCCTCGAATCAATTATCTTTACAGTCATATCATTAACTAGTTTTGGTCTTACAAAATTATAAAGATCTGCCACGGTCGAAAAAGAACATAACATATCAACCTCTGCAATAATTGTAGCTGTTTTTTGCAATGAAGAAATGTATCTTTTAACTATCTCTCTTATCTTCATAAACAATTGATATTCTAGATTTATAATCTTCTCTTCTGCGCCTAAGATAATGTTTTCTTTTTCTTTTAATAATGGGGTCACAAACCGTTCACAATTTGATAAGGTCTGTTTTCTTTCATAACCATATTCTTCTTTAAGTTCTTTAACTTGTCCTTTACTTATTTCAATGTAATAGCCAAAGACTTTATTAAAGCCAACTTTCAAATTCTTAATACCTGTTCTTTCTTTTTCTTTTTGTTCTAATTCTAAGATAAAATCTTTTGAACCACTTGCAAGTGATCTAACCTCATCAAGTTCTTCATTATAACCACTTTTAATTAATGAGCCTTCTTTTAAAGTTAAAGGTGCATCTTCATTGATACTTTTATCAAGTAAACTAAATAATTCATCATAAGTTTCAATATCTTTATCGTATTTTAACTCAGTTAAGATTTTCTTTATCTCTGGTAAGACTTTAATACTATTTTTTAACTGTAACAAATCTCTAGCATTTAAGTTACCATAACAAATTCTCCCCGCTAAGCGCTCTAAATCATAGACATCATTCAAGTAGTTTTTTAACTCATCTCTTAAAATAAATTCTACTCTTAGTTTATCAACAAAGTCATAACGCCGTTCTATTTCTTTTTGATTAGTTAAAGGAGCTTCAAGATTTTGTTTAATTAATCTACTTCCCATCGCTGTTTTAGCTTTATCTAATAGCCCTAGCAAACTATTAGCACGCTCTCTTAATCTAACTGTTTCTGTTAATTCAAGATTACGTTTCGTATTATTATCAAGTAAAAGATGTTCTTTTTTATCTTCTTCCTTCGCTTCTTTTAAATGCGAAAGATCACCTTTCTTAGTAGTTGTTAAATAGGAGAGAAGATGTTTTAAAGCTGCTATTTCTCTTATGTCTTTGATATTTTTATAAATGTATGCATATTTCTCATCTTCACAAGTTCCATCATATATAGAAACATTTAAATGATATGTTGTTCGCAAGGTATTAATAAGCGTTCTATCAGTCGCATCATTAACAATTATTTCTTGAAAATTATGTCTTAAAACATCTCTTAATAGAGCCTCTTTATCATCACTTTCTAGAAGAACATAAATTTCTCCGGTAGAAATATCAGAGAAAGAAAGAATATAACAGTAATCTAGAGAATAGATTGAAGCGATATAATTATTGTCTTTAGCATCAATTGATGAATCAAGTCTTGTTCCTTTCGTAACAACTTGAATAACCTCACGTTTTACCATATCCTTTGTAGTCTTAGGATCTTCCATCTGTTCTACAATTGCTACTTTATAACCTTTATCAATTAATTTATCTAAATATCCTTCGTAAGCTTTAAAGGGAATACCACACATAGGAACTCTCTCTTCAAGTCCAGCATTACGTCCTGTTAGAGTTAGCTCTAATTCCCTTGAAGCAATAATGGCATCTTCAAAGAACATCTCATAGAAATCACCTAGCCTAAAAAAGATAATTGTATCTTCATAATTATCTTTTATTTCTAGGTACTGTTTCATCATGGGACTAATTTTTTCTCTATCAACTTCACTACGTTTCATGTACTACTCACTTTCTATTACTTTTTTAAATTTAAAGTTTTAGCTTCAACTTTTTCAACCGGTTTAAAAACTACTGTCCAACCTCTGTTTTTATAACGTTCAAACAAACTTGACGCTACAGTTTCCTCTTTCTTAACTGGTTCAAAAACTACCTTCCATCCTCTGTTTTTATAACGTTCAAATAGACTTAAAGTTATTTCCTTGGTCTTTATCATTTAACTCACCTCCCTGATCACGTTTTATAGTTTTATCATATCACAAATTAGAAGATAAATGCTAGCTAATTTATGAAAATCTAAATAATTATTGACGAACATTTATTCCGATGTTAAGATGTTTTAAGTAAAGGAGGAACTTTATGGATAAACCTTTAGCTTTAAAGATGGCTCCTCATACTTTAAATGAGGTCTTAGGTCAGAAACATTTACTAGGAGAAGATAAAATTTTAACTAATCTTGTAAAAAATAAGAAATTATTTTCCATGATTTTATATGGAAAACCAGGAATTGGTAAAACCTCTATCGCTAACGCGTTAATTAATGACTTGAATGTTAGAGCAAGATTTTTAAATGCTACAGTTAACAGTAAGAAAGATTTAGATATTGTTATTGAAGAAGCAAAAATGTATGATGGTATTGTTTTAGTTATGGATGAAATTCATCGTCTTAATAAAGATAAGCAAGATATTTTATTGCCCCAACTTGAAAGTGGTCTAATTACCCTTATTGGTATGACTACAAGTAACCCCTATCATGCCATTAATCCTGCTATTAGATCAAGATGTCAGTTGTTTGAATTAAAAGAATTAGCAACATCAGATATTTTGGAAGGTTTAAATAGAGCGGTTAAAAGTATCTATTTACCAGAAATTAAAATAGATGCTGAGGTTTTAACCTATATTGCTAAACTAGCAGGAACTGATTTAAGATATGCTTATAATCTATTGGAGATATCATACTATTCGACAACTAATAAAACTGTAACGCTAGAAACAGTAAAAAATATTAATAGTAAACCAGTATTTTTCACAGATAAAGATGGAGATGGTTATTATGATATGTTATCAGCTTTTCAAAAATCAATTAGAGGTAGTGATGTTAATGCGGCCCTTCACTATTTAGCGCGACTTATTGTAACAGGAGACTTAGAAAGTATCTTTAGAAGAATGAGTGTCATTGTTTATGAAGATATTGGTCTAGCTAATCCTTCGATGGGACCTAAAGTTATGGCCGCTATTGAAGCAGCAAGATTAGTAGGACTTCCGGAAGCAAGAATTCCTTTAGGAACAATTGTTACCGAAATGGCTCTTTCACCTAAAAGTAATACTGCTCATGTCGCTTTAGATGAAGCTATTAAGGATATTGAAGAAGGAAATGTTGGTAGTTCTCCTATAAATATTAAGACAAATTCGCCTCTTTATAAATATCCTCATGATTATAAAAATGCTTTTGTAAAACAACAATACTTGCCTGATAAATTAAAGGATAGAGAATATTATCATCCTAAAGATTTAGGTTATGAAAAAAAATTAAAAGAAATATATTCATATTTAGGGAAACTAGTAAAGGAAACAAAATAAATTTTGTTTCGCTCCTTGTCGTTACCTCCAAGGCTTCCTACTTCACAGATAAGGTAACCCTTATTCTCCATAGGCTTAAATTCCGACAGTCGCTGCCGTACTTTTTGTTCTTTATTTATTCATTTTAATCTTAAACATTATTTAATTTTGATAGTGTAACTTTAATCCTTCAAATAAGATATTTATACTAGCATTTATATCGCGATCTAATTCTCTTCCACAACTTTGGCATTTATATTCTCTTATACTTAAATCTTTTAAACTGGCGTCTTGTTGTCCACAGTAAGAACAAATCTGACTACTTGGATAGTATGTATCTATTTTATAATAGAATTTACCTTGTAACTTACTCTTCCATTCTAGTAAGCTACATAATTTAGAAAAGCTGGCATCTAAGATATATTTTGCTAGTCTTTTATTTTTACTCATCTCTTTTACTTTTAGGTTCTCGGTTACTATTATATCATTTTCTAAAACTATTTTATTTGCTATCTTATTTAAATAATGTTTTCTTGTATTCTTTATCTTTTCGTGTAATTTTGCTATTTTTAGTTTTGTCTTATTATAGTTTTTTCCACCTTTTTCTCTTCTTGCTAATTCTCTTTGTAATCTTTTTAGTTTCTTTTCATACTTAGCGAAAATCTTATTATTATCATACTTTTCATAATCACTAGTTATAACTAAGTCTTTTACTCCTAAGTCTATTCCTATCGCTTTACTAGGTATAACTTTCTCTTTAATTAGAGCTTCTTCTAGAACAATAACACTCACATAGTATTTACCTGTTGCTTCCTTCATTACCTGCGCACTGATTATTCTTCCCTCTAGTTCTTTTTTATTACGATATCCTCTTATATCAACTAAACCTAATTTAGGGAGTTTTATTTGTCTTTTATCTAAAACAACCTTAATATTGCTATAAGTATTATTTTTATAACTACTTACAATACAGTTTGTTTTATAACTTTGGTAAGATCTTTTACCTTTAAAAACAGGATAGTTACCTCTTTTGGCAAAGAAATTCTTATAAGCATCTTCTAAATTAAAAATGGCACATCTTAAAGCACATGAATCTACCTCTTTTAGAAATTCATACTCATTATTTAGTACTTTTAAATCTTTACATAAGCAGGAAGATTTCTTAAAGCCATTATTTTTCTGATAATCTAGAAAATGGTTATAAACAAATCTAACACAACCAAAAGTTTTATTAATTAATATCTTTTGATTGTCCGTTGGATATAGTCTAAACTTATATGCTTTATATGCTTCCATTTTGATACCTCCCCTGATGTAATCAGCTTAGCATATAGAACAATAGTTTGTCAACAGCTTTTTAACTTTTAACCGCATTTTCTTTATGAATAAAAAAGGACTAATCAATGTGACTAATCCTTTTTATCTTGTCCTTCCAATTGTATTAACCTTAGTAGTTAATTCCTTACGAACATTGTTAATTAAGTTAAAAGTTATATCGAAATTCTCATTTTGTTCTTTTATTTGTTGAACTTTAGCAAAATCATTAATAGATGTTAAAGAAATATGCAATGTATCTAAAGCTTGAGCAAAACTTGGCATTTTCTCGTCTTCAGTTAATGATAAACTAGTTCCTAAAATTTTTCTTACAGTTTCTTCTCTTTCATCAATATTATCAAGATCAAAGAACTGTTCTTGAAATCTAGCAAGAAATGACACAACTGCTGCTTTAGATAATGTTTCCTCCCTATTAGTAGGTACTTTCCCAATTGGAAACGTACTAATACAGTTAGTAACAACTGTTTTCGTTAATATATCAGTCATTTTATTTCTCGTATAATCAATCTTATAGAAATATTAATCTATTTGATTGATCCCTTTCTATTTATATTTTTTGATTTATTA
>CALVIR010000029.1 GCA_944331915.1 uncultured Bacilli bacterium
ATTTGGTACATTATTGTGTTTGAATATAAAATTTATAAATTTTTGATGCTTTTTTTGTAAAAAACCTAAACTCAAATCATGACTTAATTCCCGTCATTATTAAAACGGGAAATTCAAATTTTATTTAATGATATAAGTACTATTACTTTTTTTTGTTTTTAATCTGTGGTATACTAAGCTAGTAAGAAAAAAGGAGGAACTATGGATAAATTAAGTGAAGAAGAAGTACTACATGTTGCTCATCTAGCTCGTATTTCCTTAACTGCTGAAGAAATAGAAAAGTTTAGAGTGCAACTTAAAGTATTAATGGATGATATAGATAAAATAAAAGATGTTAAAGACTATGATGAAGAAATGATGTATACCCCTATTAAAGACAAGGCAAGATTAAGAGAAGATGCGGTTGGAGAAATGTTAACTGCTAAAGATGCTCTTCTTAATGTTCCTTGTAAGAATGGAAATTTTATAGAAGTACCGGTGATGATAAATGAGTAAATATTTAGATTTAAGTATCAAAGAAATACATGAATTATTAGTAAAAAAAGAAATAACACCTCTTGATCTTGTTAATGAATCCTTAGCTAGAATCGAAGAAAACAAAGACTTAAATGCCTTTATTACCATAAATGATAAAGTTCTAGAAGAAGCTTTAAACTTAGGAGAGGTTGATCCTGATAATATTTTATTTGGTCTACCCATTGCAGTTAAAGACAATATTGTAACTAAAGACTTAAAAACAACTTGTGCTTCTCATATTCTTGATAACTTTATTCCAATTTATGATGCTACTGTAGTTGAAAAAATAAAAGCTAATAAAATGCTTATTATTGGTAAAGCTAATATGGATGAATTTGCTATGGGTTCAACTAGTGAAACTAGTTACTTTGGTGCTCCATTAAATCCTAAAGATAAAACAAGAACAGCTGGTGGTAGTTCCGGTGGTAGTGCTAGTGCCGTCTCTTCAAATCTTGTTCCTTTTGCTTTAGGTAGTGATACTGGTGGAAGTATTAGACAACCTGCTAGTTATACTGGAATCGTTGGGATGAAACCAACCTATGGAAGAATTTCTCGTTATGGGTTAGTTGCCTTCGCTTCAAGCCTTGATCAAATAGGACCAATGACAAGAACAGTTTATGAAAATGCCTCTTTACTTAATGCTTTAGTTGGTCTAGATGAGAAAGATCTTACCAGTGTTAATAAAGAAAAAGAAGATTTTACAAGATTAATTGGTAAAGGCATTAAAGGCATGACTATAGCCATTCCTAAATTTTATATTAGTGATATTGTTGATCAAGAAATAAGAACAAGAATAGAAGAGGTTATTACTTATCTAAGAGAACAAGGAGCGATAGTTGATATTGTAGATATGGCTTATTTAGATACAGCTGTTAACCTTTACCAAATCATCGCTATGGCTGAAGCTAGTAGTAACTTAGCTCGGTTTGATGGTATTCGTTATGGTGAAAGAGTTCATGATGCTTCCACCGTCGATGAAATGTATGAAAAAACAAGGGGAGAAGGCTTTGGTGATGAGGTTAAAAGAAGAATTATGGTTGGTTCATATATCCTAAGTGGTGAAAACGCTAAAACATATTATGATAAAGCTTTAAGTATTCGGGATGATATTACTAAAGAGTTCAATCGCATCTTTAAAGACTATGATTTAATTATTGGACCTACCACGACAAGAGTTGCACCACATCTTGGAACAAGCAAAGATGATCCTCATAAGGCCTTTATGGATGATGTTTTAGTTATTCCTGTTAATATGGCAGGTCTTCCTGCTTTAAGTGTTCCTGTTGGAGTTAATAGTAATAATCTACCCATCGGTTTACATATTATAGGTAAAAGTTTTGCTGAAGCGACAATTTACCAACTAGCTAGTGCTCTTGAGGAGGTGTTTTAAATGGAAAATTATATTCCTACAATTGGAATTGAGGTTCATGTAGAGGTTAAAAGTAAAAGTAAACTCTTCTCAAATAGTGCCAACACCTATGGTATGCCTACTAACACTGCTGTTAATGTCGTTGACCTAGGTTATCCTGGTACTTTACCAACTATCAACAAAGAAATAATCAAACAAGGTATTAGAGCCGCTCATGTTTTACACTGTGATATTACAAGAAAAATGCATTTTGATCGTAAAAACTATTTCTATCCCGATAATCCTAAAAACTATCAAATTACACAAAATAGAACTCCTATCGGTACTAATGGTTATGTAGAAATAGAAACAAACGAAGGCAAGAAAAAAATCTACATTGAAGAAATCCATATCGAAGAAGATACTTGCAAAAGTGCTCATCGTGGCCGTGTTAGTCTTCTTGACTTTAATAGAGCAGGTGTTCCTCTAATTGAAATCGTTACTAAGCCATGTATTAGTAATAGTGATGAAGCGGTTTCTTATCTTACCAAATTAAAAGAACTTCTTTTCTATGCCAATATCAGTGACTGTAAAATGGAAGAAGGTAGCATGCGTTGTGATGCCAATGTCTCTATTAGTAAAGACGATAAACTTGGAACAAAAACAGAGATAAAAAATATTGGTTCAATCCATAATGTTGGTCAAGCTATTTCCAAAGAAATACAAAGACAAGAAGAAATGCTCACTAAAGGAGAAATAATTAAAGAAGAAACAAGACGTTTTGATGATAAATTAGGCGAAACTGTTTTAATGCGTGTTAAAGAAACAGGTAATGACTACCGTTACTTTATTGAACCAGATATTCCTTATCTAGAACTAGATGAAGATTTTATAAAAGAAGCTTTAAGTACTCTTTCTCTTTTACCAGATGAGTTAAGAGAAAAATACACCTCTTTAAACCTTACTCCTTTACAAATTGAAAAACTTATCGCTAATCGTCCGTTAAATAGTTTCTTTTTGGAACTTTTAAACTATAAAACTAATTATCAAACGGCTGCTAATCTTTTACTAGAAGATATCTCTTCATACTTAAATAAAACTAATAAAACTTTACAAGATACCACTTTAGACTGTGAAAAATTAATCATAGTCATTAAAGAATTAGAAAGTGGAGCTATCTCTAATAAAAATCTTAAAGAAATTTTACCATTATTAATGGAAACATCTCTAGATTTGGAAACCATTAAAAAGAAATGTCAAATTGAAAATATAACAGATGATACTGTTATTATGGATATCATTGACCAAGTTCTAACTGAAAATGCCGAAAGCGTTTTAGACTATAAAAATGGTCATGACAGGGCTTTAAAATACTTAATGGGACAAGTAATGAAACTTGCCAAAGGTAAAGTTAATCCTAAAAAAGCTAGTGACTTATTAGTAGAGGCTTTAAATAAATAATTGCTAATACTTAAATATTATTATATAATAATTATACTAGGATGTGATTAGATGAAAGATTTAAAAAGATTTATTAAACAAAATAAAAGAACTACTATTGTCTTTATTTTATGTGTAATTTTTGTAATTTTGGTTTTCATTGTTAAACTTGTTTTCTTTCCTGCCGAAGCGACAGCAATTTATGGTGATCGCTTAGATGGAATTGAAGAAGTTGAAATTACTAATGACCAGGAAAAGCAAATTACAGATAACTTAAAAGCTAATGAAAGTGTTAAAGATGCTAGTACAGATATAAGAGGAAGACTTTTAAATGTCATTATAACTGTTAACGATGATGTTACTCTTGATACAGCTAAAGGCTTAACAAGTATTGTAACTGAACCTTTAGAAACTGATCAAACTAGTTACTATGATATTCAAGTTTTCATAAAAAAAGATAATGATGATGAAAGCTTCCCAATTATAGGCTATAAACATCAAAATAAAGATGGTTTTACCTTTACTAAAGATAGATAGGAGTAATTATGAAGAAAAAAACTTTAATAATTCTACCTCTTCTCGTCGTTGCTATCGTTTTTATTGGTGTCTTTATCTATTACAACCGTGAGGATTCTAAAACCTCACTAACCGTTAGTGAAAAAGAGTGGGTAGATGAAAATAATAACACGATGATTGATATTAGTGTTATTAATAACTATCCACTATATGGTCTTAATGGCGAAGGGGTATTTTTTGACTTTTTAACAGACTTTGAAGAAAATATTGGTCTAGAATTTAATAAAAAAGCATATTTAAAAGAAGACCAAAGTGAAGAAGCTAGCTATAGTTTTAGAATTTTAAATAATGAAGATGAATTAACTAGTGATGACTTATTAATCGCTACTGATGGTTATATAGCAATTGGTAAAGAATATCAGCGTATTAATAATGTTAGAGATTTCTCTAATGTAACCTTTGGTATCTTTAAAAGTGATGCTGCTGAAATTAGTTATTATTTAAAGTCAGGTAGTAACTTGGCTTTTAAATCATATGAAACCATTGATGAACTATTTAGTGCCCTAGATAGTGATGAGGTTTCAATGATTATCATTCCTAATATTATGTATCTAGATAAAACTATTGAAAATAACAGTTACTATATAAACTACTATTTTACCGAAATGAAGAAAAAACTAGTCTTGACCTTAAGTGATGATCCTAATAATGCAAGATTAAATACCATCATTAAAAAATACTTTGAAAAATGGAAAAGTAATAATTATGTTGACGAATATAATAGCTCATACTTTAATTATTATCTAACCGCTAATAATATTTCTTCTAGTGAAGAGACAGAACTAGTTAAGAAAAACTATGTTTATGGTTATGTTTCTAACTATCCATATGAGGTTTTAGTAGATGGTAAAGTAAGTGGTATCGCTGGTGAGTACTTAAGCAGAATGAGTAGACTTACGAATATTACCTTTACTTATAAAGAATACTCTAGTAAAGAAGCATTACGTAAAGCGATTGAAAAAGGCGATGTTGATATTTATTTTGACTACTATAACTTTAGTGGTGAAAATACTGATTATAAACCAACAATTTCTACTTTTGTTGAAAAATATGTTGTCCTAGGGAAAAGAGCTGATAACCATATTATCAATTCCTTTGAAAGTTTAAAAGACCAAGATATTGTTATGCTTGGCAATACCTCACTTTACAGTTACTTTGAAAACAACAGTCGTAGTAATATTACTACCTATGACTCCAATAGTGACCTTGTAAAAAATGCTAATGACAATTTAGTTGTTGTTGATAAAGAGGTATATAATCTTTATAAAAATCAAACTTTTAAAGACTTTGATGTTTTATATGAAGATAATATGATGAATGATTATAAATTTATGGTTAAGAATAATAATGATACTTTCTATAATCTCTTCAATTATATAATTACAACTAATTCTTATTATAATTACCGTAATAATGGCTTAGCAGATATTAATAGATCTCTATTAGAAAGAAGCAGCTTTATGGGCTTATTCTTAATAATTCTTTTAATAGTTTCTATTCCATTAATTACCTTAGGAATTTTATACTTATATTTTAAATATAAGAGAAAAGTTAAGAAAGTTAAAAAAGAAGATCGTCATAAGTATACAGATTTGTTAACATCACTTAAAAATAGAAATTACTTAAATAAAAAAGCTCCAGAATGGGAAGCTAGTAAAGTTTATCCCCAAGCAGTTGTTATTATTGATCTTAATAATGTCAAATATGTAAATGATAACTATGGTCATGAAGAAGGAGATAAATTAATTGTTACTGCTGCCTCAATGCTTGTTAATACCCAACTTGAAAATAGTGAGATTATAAGAACTGATGGTAATGAATTCTTAGTCTATCTTGTTGGATATAGTGAAAGACAAGTAGCAACCTATACAAGTAAACTCGAAAAAGAAATGAAAGGTTTGCCACATGATTTTGGAGCAAGTGTTGGTTATAGTATGATATTAGATGATATTAAAACTTTAGATGATGCTATTAATGAAGCTACTTTAGAGATGATGACAAAAAAACAAGGATTGAAGTAGGGGATAAAGATGAAAAAAAGTAAGCGATTAAAAATCTTTTTAAGAAAAGTTATTTCTATAATTAGATTACCAGAAATGCGGATTCTACCTGGTCAGCTTGCTTTTTTTCTTGTTATTTCAATTATTCCTTTAATCGCTTTAGTAGGAGCAATAGGTAGTGAGTTTGGGTTTCCTACTGCCTCTATTAAAGATCTTTTAGAATCTGTTATACCTAGTAATGTTCTTAGTTATTTAATACCAGTAGCAGAACAAGATTTCTTAAACTTTAATGCCATTGTCTTCTTTGTCGCTGCTTTTATCTTAGCAAGTAATGGTACTTATTCTATTATTACAACCTCTGATGAAATCTATAAAGTTAAAGAGGGTAATGAAATTAAAAGACGTGCCAAAGCTATCTTAATGACTTTTATCTTAGTTACCTTACTTTTATTTCTCGTACTAGTCCCAGCTTTTGGTGATGTCTTAGTAACGTTTATTACTACCTCTATTGATAATGAAAGTTTAACTGCCATTATTGAAGGAATATATCATATTATAAAATATCCTATTTCCTTACTCTTAATCTACTATAATATAAAACTGTTATACACTATTGCTCCTGATACTAAAATAAGTAGTAAAAGTACTATTCCAGGAGCCTTATTCACTACTATTATGTGGTTACTAAGCTCTAAGATATATGCTTTCTATGTAGACTATTTTGCTAATTATAATGTTTTTTATGGAGCAATGTCCAACATCCTAGTTTTACTTATCTGGGTTTATATTCTAGCTTATATCTTTACTTTAGGTATGTGTTTAAATGCTACAGGTGTTATTGAAGAGACACTTAAACTAAAGAAAAGTGATATAGATGATGCTAAAAATAATTATAAGGAGGATAAATAAAATGAAAAAGACAAAGAAAATAATTATTATTGTTATAGGAGTACTTTTAATACTAGCTTTAATCTTTTTAATCTACTTAAAAGTAGCATTTATTAGTAAAAGTGAGGTAAAAGATATTATCGCTGCAAATATGAATGTTAATGTTAATGATTTATATTTTGAAAGTATTGATTTAGAACTTGATAAAGGTATTTATGAGGTAGAGGTGTATTATCATAATGATGATTATGAATATAAGATAGATGCTAAAAGTGCTACTGAAGGTGGAAGAATTATTTATACTGATTTTAAATATTTTACTAATAGTATTATAGATAATAATAATTCTAATACTAACAGTTCTACTAATAATGAAAATGCTTCTAATAGTAATACAACTACTATAACTATGGATGAAGCTAGAGATATCGCTTTAAATCATGCTAGTACTAATATCAATAGCATTACCCATTTAAGGACTGAACGCGATTATGAAAATAACACTTTAGTATATGAGGTAGACTTTATTTACAATAATTATGAATATGATTATAAAATAGATGCTGCAACAGGAACGATAATTAGTTATGATGTAGATAGTATTTATGACTAAAATAATAAAAAATAGACATACTAATACTAGGTGATCGAAATGAAGAATATGTCTATTTGGCAAGATTATAATAATAATGATAACTATCCTAAGTTAGAAGAAAATTTAGACTTAGATATTTTAATAATAGGTGGAGGTATTACAGGTTGTAGTACCTTTTATCAATTTAAAGATGACAAAAGAAAAATCGCTTTAGTTGAAAAAAATAAAATAGGTAATGGTGCTACTAGTAGGAGTAGTGCTAAAGTAACATTTCTTCAAGAAGATATCTATACGAAATTAAATAATATCTTTGGCCTAAGAAAAGCTTCATTATATTATAAAAGTCAAAAAGAAGCCTTAGGAATATTAAGAGATATTGTTAAAGAAGAAAATATTTCTTGTGACTTAAAAACAAGTGCTTCTATTTTATACACTATGGATAAGACTAATATTAAAAGAATTGAAGAAGAAAAAAGACTCTTAGTTTCTTTTGGCGAGAAAGTTCTAGATATAACAAACTTACCTAATGGTCTTAAAGTAGCATCAGGTTTTTCTGTAAATAATACTTACACTTTTCATCCCTTAAAATTTATCAAAAACATCATTAAAAAGTCTCTTACTCCTAATCATTTAGTTTATGAAAATACTAAGATTATAAAGATTGAAAAGTTAGATAATTACTTTAAATGTTATACTGATACTAATATTATTAAAACTAAACAAATCGTTCTCGCTCTTCATTATCCGTATTTTCTTTTTCCTTACTTAATGCCTTTAAAATGTTACTTAGAAAAATCCTATCTTGCTTGTTCTAAAAGAGAAGATACATATAGTTTTAATGCCATTAATATTGAGAAGCCTTTAAACTCTATGCGTTATTATAAAGATTATCTCTTAACAGTCTCTTCCTCTAAAAACCTTGCCTTTGCTAATGATGATCTAAAGATGGTTAATAATCTAAAAGAAAATACTAAGATACAAGACATCACTTATCTTTGGAGTAATCATGATTTAATGACTCTAGATCATTTACCTTTAATAGGTTTTATCGATGATAATTTAATACTAGCGACAGGTTATAATACTTGGGGTAACTCTAATAGTTTAATTGCTAGTAAAATTATTAAAGACTTACTTAATAATAAAGAGTCTATTTATCAAGATTTATTTGATCCTAAAAGAGGTTTAAATATCCAAAAACTAATTAATTATCCTCTAAATATCTTTAGTAATATTTATAGTTTTGTAGGTAGTAAAATAAATAAAAATAAAGACTACTATCAAGGTAATCCTTATTTTACGAAGAAAGATGGCAAAAACATTGCTATTTATAAAGATAGTGATGGTAAAGAACATATTATTTACAATAAATGTCCCCATTTAAAATGTAGTCTTGTCTTTAATGAGGTTGAAAAGACTTGGGATTGTCCATGTCATGGTTCAAAATTTGATCTAGATGGTAAATGTATTCTTGGACCTAGTAATTATGATATTGGGTATAAAAATAATCAGTAACTAATTTTCTATATTTATTTGTCTATATGTAATAACTTTTGTATAATTAAGTTAAGGAAAGAACTTAACTTTTTTTGGATGGTGATTATTCTATGGGAAAGATTTCTAATGCAATTAAGATGTTAAACTATTTAAATACCTGAAATAAATACAATGTTAAAGAATTATCTCAAAAATTAGTAATAACAGAAAGAATGGTTAGATACTATAAGCAAGAATTAGAGTCAGCTGGTATTCCCATAGAAACCTTTATGGGACCAGACGGTGGTTATTATATTATAAAAACAGGTGAAACATATAATCAGTTCAATAAGTATGATATTGAACTATTAGAAGATATTTATAATATCATGAATAAGGATAATTATATAAACTTAGATAAGTTTCAAAGATTAATTTCTAAGATAAAACATATTAGTGATATTGAAGAAGAAAAAAGTAAATATTTCCTAACTAATCGTATAGAGGATAATTCTAAACTATATTTTATTTTAAACAATGCTATTAATAATCAAGAAAAAGTATTAATTCTTTATAAAAATTTAAAACAAGAATGGAAAGAAAGATATATTCATCCAATGCATATTTTTAAATATAATGATTGTTTTTATGTTACAGCTTTCTGTGAACTTAGAAATGATATTAGGCATTTTGAATTTAGTAGAATAAAAATTGTTAAATAAAAATAAAGACTAAATATTTCCTATATAGCTTCTATAATAAATTATAGAAAGGAATAATAATGAGAGTAGTAAGTATAGGTGATTTAGTTACAGATTTTTATTATAAAGGCAATAAAATAGTAGGTATATGTGGAGGAATGAGTTCTCACAATATAATCGCTAACATCAGTAAAATGAAACTAGATACTGCTGTATATGGAGTATGTGGTAATGATTTAGCAGGAGAAATAGCTATTAAAAGTTTAAAAGATTTAGGTGTAAATACAGAACATATTAAAGTTATAGAAAAAATAAATACTAGGTGTTTTCATGTATCATATTTCTCTAATAATTCTAAATTAGAGTTTAAGTCTAAAAAAAGATGTCCTTTTTGTCATGAAAAGAAATGGTATGAAGAAAGTCTTATTAATCCTAAGTGTATTTTAAATAATATATTAAAAGATGATATCTTAATATTTGATAATTTAAATTTAAAAAATCAAGAAATTATTGACCATTGTCAAAATAAAAAAATGCTAGACTTAGGTCAATATTTCGAATTAGAAAATTATAGTAATAGGGAGATAAAAGCCAGAATTTCTAATAAGTTTACGATAATTAATTTAAATGAAAGAGTAGAGAAATACTTAAAAGAAAGATTTAACCTAAATAGTTTAGAAGAAATTTATAATATGTTAAAACCTACTTTAATAATAGTAACAAGAGGTAAAAAAGGTTCTTCCTTTGTCTATGAAAATACTTTTATCAATTTAAACTTAGATTATCCTGCAATTGAGTTAAATCCAACTGGAGCAGGGGATGCCTTCTTTGCTGTTTTTATAAGTGAGTATATTAAAAATAATTTTATTATCAATTCTAATTTCATTAACAATACTTTTAGAAAAGCAACTAAACTAACTAGTAAAGTTGTAAAAACATTTGGAGCAAGAGGTCATCTAAATAACTTATATAAGATTAAAAAAGTTAATAAAAATTGTACCTGTCAAGAATTTGCTATAGTTGCAAGAAAAAAGATTAAACGTTGTAATATAAATATTAATAACTTAGAAACAAGAGTAATAAATGCTTTAAATAGTAAAGCCTATCAAAAATTAAAACAATTAGAATTTAAAGACTATAATAATATTTTATTTCTTGGTACAGGAGGTTCCTTTGCAGGAGCGAAAATTGCCGCTAAAATCATTAATAATCTATATGGTACTAATTCTTTTGCCCTTTTACCAAGAGATGTTTATTATCATAACAATAGTAAAGTAGATAAAGTATTTCTATTTACATATTCTGGAACAACTAATGATTTGTTTGTTGCTACCTCAAAAATAAGTGATGAAAAGAAATATATTATTACCAAAGGTGAAAAAGAAAAAATAACTCTTAAAACTGATATTGCTAAAGAAAATATCTTAACATATCGTAGTACTAATAATAAAAGTAATGAACGAGGATTCCTTTCTTTTGAAGGAGCTGTAGCACCTGCTAGTCTTTTCTTAAAATTATATTTTGATATGAAACAAAAAGATAATGTAGAAGAGTTTATAGTGAATAGTTTTAGTTATTGGAATAACTACTTTGAAACCTATTTTAAAGAAAATAAGGAAGAACTGAAAACTTTATTACAACATGGCAATACTTTCAATATCTTTACAGCGACTTTACAGAAATAGCATCTATAGATTTAGAAAGTAAAATAATTGAATCAGGTATCTTCAATTGCTTAATTCATGAAAAGAAGAACTTTTCTCATGGCAGATTTATTAACTATGAGCGTTTAAGTAAAAAGCTAAATATTTATTTTAAACAAAAAACAACTAGTAATTACGAAAATAAGTTATTAGACTATTTAAGTAAAGATCAAAATTTAATCATCGAAAGTCGTTATGACTGTATACTATGTGAATTTGATTTATTAGTAGCTTCTCAATATCTGATGTATACTATTGCTAACTTTCTTGATACTGATATTTCTAAACCTACCTATAGTGAAGAAGCACTTAAAATATATTATTATAAAGGTGATTTATAAAATTAAATTACTTGAATTATACCTAACAGTATGTTAATCTATTAGTAGATAAGATAAGAAAGAAGGTATGAAAATGAGAACTAACACCCGTTTACAACAAGTTACCTGGGGGGGGGTACTTTAGACATTTAAGTACTTTCTTTAATCATATAATAAGGACAGGATAGAGGTATTCTGTTCTTTTATGTGGTTAAATGAAGGGAGTAAAAAATGAAAAGAAGATTGTTGGAGAAAAAAATATCAAAAATATATATACTAGGCTCAATATTAATTGGTTTCTTACTATTAGCTAGTTACTTTTCTTATGCGATGTTTACTGTAACAAAAGAAAAAAATAATGCGATAAGCATAGTAACAGGTAACTTAACTTATGAATTATTAATAGACGGAGTTGAGTCTAATAGTTTAACAGTTGCAGCTAATAGTAGACAAGACTTTATAGTTACACTTAATAATCCTAATACTAGAATAGCAAGATTTAATTTTTACTATCTAGGAGATTTACTAGATGGTGTAGATATAGGTTATATAGAAAAAGAAAGTTACAATACTCCTCCAGTAGAAACAGTAATAAACCTAGAACAAGTAAGTACTATTGGTAGTAGTAATACTTATATAGTAAGACTTGCAAATGCTACAAGTAGTAGTGTAACAATCAATTTAGGTGTACAGGTAGGACTAGATTATAATGATTTAAATTTACCTAGTGATGGTCATTTATTAAGAAAAATAACCTCAACTGGAATAGTATCTGAGGTAATAGAAGATGACATCATGAATAGACTAAACTATGAAGATAGTGAACAGACTTTTATAACAGGAGATAATCCTTATAATTATATCTGGTATAGTGGTAAATTATGGAGAGCAGTGTCTATAGACACAAGTGATAATAGCACTAAATTAGTAACTCAGTATCGGCTTGAAGGAGATAATGATACAAATCTTGAAGGAATATTATTAAATACCCGCTATAGTGGAGAATATATAAGATTTGGAACAGGAGAAAATAATTTATACCGTATTGTAAACCATGAAACAAGTGGCTTAACAAAAATAACTAGTGCTGAACCATTAAAAAACAATGATAGTTTTATTTCCTCTGGATTTGGTAATAATAGCACCTTTTCAAGTACAAACATTATTGGCACATTTTTGAATAATGATTATTTGAATCTAGAAAATGGGTATTTGACAAGTAATGATATTGCAATGATAAAAGATGAAACAACATGGTATATAGGAACAGTGGATAGTAATGAAAGTTATAAATTAGCAAAATATACTAATACTACAGATAATATTCTTACATCAAGTGTAGCAACAGCAAAAGTGGGGTTATTACGTTTAGGAGAATTAATGTATGGACAATTTAATAGATATGCTATAGGTGATGTTAGTGTTCGGTCGAATACATATTTTTGGTCTTTGACAAGGGTTAATAATTCATTTGCATGGCTTAGCACAAGTAGTGGATATTATGGTTATGGATATGCTCCACAAACAGCACAAGGTATAAAACCATCTCTAAATCTAAAATTTAATGTCATCATCACTGGGGGAGATGGCACCCTTCAAAATCCGTTTACACTTGCCCTTGCCTAAATAAAGCATAGCATTTAGTTATTACCATACTTTTTTTCTAAATACCTAACAAAACTTGTCTTGTCTTATTTCTTTTGCTATACTTATATCGTAAAGGATGATTGTAATGAATGATGAAATAATTAGAAAAAGTAAAGTTAGTATTTTAAAAAGTTATGGAGAAAATTTTTCAGAAAAAAACTATATAACAAATCCTGCTATAGGTAGAGAAGAAGAGATTAAACAACTAGTCTTAATTCTTTTAACCCCTGAAAAATCTGCTATTCTAACAGGTAAACCAGGTGTAGGTAAAACTGCTATTGTTGAAGGTCTAGCTTATAGAATTAAACTTGGTAATGTCCCTAATGCTTTAAAGAATTACCAAATCATAAAAGTTAATACCTCTGCTTTACTAGGAGTTGATCCTGATACAGGAGAAAGTAAAATTCAAATCCTTATAGATGAGTTAAAAAGTTATTCAAACCTAATTCTTTTTATCGATGAAATCCATACTTTAATGGGTAGTGGTTCTGAATCTTTAGACTTTGCTAATATGTTTAAACCAGCCTTAGATCGTGGAGATATTAAAGTAATTGGTGCTACTACAGATGATGAATATGAACGTTATATCTTAAGAGATAAAGCCTTTGTAAGAAGATTCCAAAGAGTTAGTGTTAGTGAACCAACTAGAGAACAAGTTATAGCTATTTGTATGGGAACATTACCTAAAATAGAAAAACAAACAGGAGCAAAGCTTTTATATGATCCATATGTAAAACAAAAAATAATGGCTTTTTTAACTGATTTAACCAGTGAATATCGCCGTATTTATGAAATAGGATCAAGATATCCAGATATAACTTTAACTCTGTTACAACAAGCTTTTTCCTATGCTATTTATAATAATAGAACTGAGGTAAATATCTTTGATATTGAAAAAGCTATAACTAATACAAAAAATGTTTATCCTGATGTTATAAAAAAAGAATTACCTAGATTTAAAGAAGAATTTAAAAATGAGATAAGAGATGGTATAGATCAAGGCCTTTCTAATGCTTAAGTCAATTTTCTATTACTTAAGATTATTATCTGTTCTAATATTTATCATCCTTATCTCTTTACTTTTAGATGTTATCTTTTCTTCTCATACAGTAGGTATTAGTTTTCTTATAATGTCCATTCTCTTTATTATGATAAATGTCTTTACTATTTTATCAAGAAAAAAGATTTATAAAGAGGTAATAAGCTATAACTTAATATCTGTTGCTCTTACTATTTATCTAGCTCTTATTACTTTTAGATATTATAACGAGTACCAACCAAGTAATCCTTTTTTAGAATTAAATTATAGTTATTTTCAAACTAATTTTATTATTATATCTTTAGTTATCTTAGGAATAATTTTAAATACTATCTTTATCTATTTTTTAGAACCAAAAGAAAAAAGCCAGTAGTTGGCTTTTTATTTTATATCAATATATTTTTTATTTACATTTGCATCAATTTTTGGAATAGAAATAGTTAATGTACCATTATCGAATTTAGCTTCAATACCTTCTTCATTAACATCACCTAGATAAAAACTACGAGAGTATTTACCATAAGTTCTTTCACGACGAATGTATTTTTTATCATCATCTTTTTCATCAGAACTACTTTCTTTTTCAGCAGTTACTGATAAAGTACCTTTATTACATTCAATCTTAATCTCATCTTTTTTAAATCCAGGTAAATCCATTTCTACATGATAAGTATTATCCTTCTCATAAATATCACATTTCATACTATTTCCTTCATCAAAAAATTGATCAATTGCGTTATCAAAATAAAATCTTCTTGGTAACATATCTTTATCACTTTCCTTTCACAATTATGTTATAGCACTATTTTTAGCAGTTGTCAAGCATGAGTGCTAATTATTTTTAATATTTCCAAATTTAGAAAAATTATACATTATTTAACCAATTTGTATTTCTTTATATTTATAAGTATATATCTAATTTATGTTATCTAAATTAAAAGTAAAGGTTTTAAGTTTCATTTCGAAAAAAGCAATTTTTTTCGATTTTGCGAAGTGACAATACCAACTGATGATATTATAAAAGTGTAAAGCAGTAAATCTAATTGAATTTGTAAATAATTAATGTTACAATATTTAGCAGTTAAAAGTTTAAGGAGTTGATAAAATGCATTTACCTGATTTTAAAGTTGCTCGTAGTAGTGATAAAAAAGATTATGTAACTAAGACTTATAGATTAGATGAAAAGTATCTTAATAAATATAAAGGAGAAACTTGCTATTTACGTACTTATGGTTGTCAAATGAATGAACATGATAGTGAAAATATTAAAGGAATTCTTACTTTATTAGGTTTTAATTTTACTGATAAAATAGATGATGCTGACTTAATCATTTTAAATACTTGCTCTATTAGAGAAAATGCTCATAATAAAGCCTTTGGACTTTTAGGACGTGTTAAACACTTAAAAGAAAATAAACCTAATATTAAAGTAGGTCTATGTGGTTGTATGGCTCAAGAAGAGATTGTTGTTAAAACTATTATGGAGAAATACCCTTTTGTTAACTTTGTTATAGGAACTCATAATTTCTATCAATTACCAGAAATATTAGAAAAAGAAGAACTAAGTAATAACCAACAAATAGAGGTTTATTCAAGAGAACAAGAATTAGTAGAGTCTCTTCCTGTTGTAAGAGCTAGTAAGTATAAAGCCTATGTAAATATTATTTATGGCTGTGATAAATTCTGTACCTACTGTATTGTTCCATATACAAGAGGAAGACAACGGAGTCGAAAAAAAGAAGATATTATTAAAGAGGTAGAAGACTTAGTTAAAGAAGGCTACTCCGAAGTAACTTTACTTGGCCAAAATGTTAATGCCTATGGCAAAGATCTATATAGTGATTATTCTCTTGCTGAACTACTTACTGATGTTGCTAAAACTAATATACCTAGAATTAGATTTATGACAAGTCATCCTTGGGACTTTAATGATAAAATGATTGCGGTTATCGCTAAATACTCTAATATTATGCCTAGTATTCATTTACCAGTTCAATCAGGTAGTAATAGAATATTAAAACTTATGGGAAGACGTTATACTAAAGAAACTTACTTAACTCTTTTCCATAAAATGAAAGAACAAATCCCTAACTGTACTATTTCTACTGATATAATCGTTGGTTTTCCAGGAGAGACAGATGAAGACTTTAAAGAAACCTTAGATCTTGTTAAAGAATGTAAATATGATAATGCCTTTACCTTTATCTATTCCCCTAGAGTAGGTACTCCTGCTGCTAAACTTAAAGATAATGTTAGTAAAGAGGTAAAAGAAGCTAGACTCCAAGAATTAAATACTTTAGTCAATAAATACTTTAAAGAAAATAATGATAAACTAGTTGGTAAAAAATTAAAAGTCTTAGTAGAAGGTATTAGTACTAAGAAAAATGAATACTTTGGTTATAGTGAAACTAATAAACTTATCAATTTTACAGGAGATAATATTAAAATAGGGGATATAGTAGAGGTTTTAATTACGGATAGTAAGACTTGGAGCTTAGATGGTCATGTTGAATAATGAAGAGATTATAAAAAAAGCCCATGATTTAGTTAATATTATCAAAAGCAGTGATACCTATAAAGACTATATTAATGCAAGAAATTTAGTTGCTAAAGACTCTTTACTACTTAATGAAATAAATAAAGTTAAAGCCTTACAAAAAGACTATGTAAAAAGTGCTTACTTAGATAAAACTATCGAAGAAGAACTTAATAAGATGTTAGAAAGATTACAAACAAATACCCTCTATCAAGATTATACTGCTAAAGAAAAAGCTCTTAATAATATCCTTATAATGATTAAAGAAGGATTAAATACAACTATAGACGAACTAATTAATACTGATTAGTTCTTTTTTTGTATACTTTTGACCTAGTAAAGCATAAATTAAATTAGAGGAGGGAAAACCATGGCAAGCTTTAGAGAAATTGTAACAAAAGCAGTTATTGGTAAAGGCAAAAAACAATTTACTGATAACTTAACTTTGCCCGTTAATAATAATCCCACCACTGTTTTAGGGTGCTGGGTTATAAATCATAATTTCACTGGAACTGTTCAAAATGGTGTTGTCACTATAAATGGTAGTTATGATGTTAATATTTGGTATTCATATGATAACGATACTAAGACTGAAGTCTTAAAAGAAACACAAAACTATACCGAGACAATTAATGTCCAAGGTGGCGATGATAGCCTTACAAACCAAGAGGTTATTATTAGGAGCTTAAGTGGCCCAAGTTGTGTTAAAGCAGAAATAGCTGGTAATAATATTAACTGTACAATTGATAAAGTTCTAGGTATAGAATTAGTTGGGGATACTAAAGTTAGAATTAATACTCTAGATGAAATAGATGACTGGGACGAAATTATGGATAGTGACGAAACAATTGATGAAAAAATTGATGAAGAGGTAAAAGAAGAATATTTAGAAGAAGATAATAAATAGTCCTTATGGTTAAGCTTAACGAAAATTTCTTTAAACTGTCAATAAAAAAATATTGACAGTTATTTTTTATTCCTGTATAATAATATCAGTTTTAAAGAAAGGAAGGAAATAATTATGGCAGTAAAAATTAGATTAATGAGAATGGGAGCTAAAAAAAGACCATTTTATCGTATTGTCGCTACTGACTCTAGAAGTAGAAGAGATGGAGAATATATTGAACAAATAGGTACATATAATCCAATCAGTAGTGAAAAAGAGGTAAAAATTGATAAAGATATCGCTATGAAATGGTTAAATAATGGTGCTATCCCATCAGATACAGCTAGAAGCTTATTAAAAGAAGCTGGCGTTATGAAAGAATTTGCTGAATCTAAAAATAAAAAGGAAAGTAAATAATGTCATTAGTAGAATTAACTGAAAAGATAGTTAAAAGTATTGTTAAAGATGAAGAAGCAGTAACGGTTAAAGAATTTCCTAGTGAAAATGATCAAGAAATTATCATTGAGGTATTAGTTAGTGAAAATGATATTGGCCGTGTCATTGGTAAAAATGGTACTACTGCTAATGCTATTAGATGTTTAGTTCAAGCTAGTAGCAGTCTTCATGATAACAAATATGTCAAAATTAATATTGATAAGTTTTAAAAGTTACGTTTCTGCGTAGCTTTTTTAAAATTTTGCGCTATGTTGTAAATTTTGGGGGCCAGTGATATAATGATACTGTCGAGAATGAATTTAGAAAGGATACCTTTGATTA
>CALVIR010000030.1 GCA_944331915.1 uncultured Bacilli bacterium
ATAATAAATCAAAAAATATAAATAGAAAGGGATCAATCAAATAGATTAATATTTCTATAAGATTGATTATACGAGAAGAAAGATGAAGAATAAAAAGATTTCAATAATATTTTTAGTGCTTGGCTTAGTGTTATTAGTAACAGGGGTTGTCTTAGTAATTATACAATTGCAAGGCAAATCAAACGTTTATGTTCCAGAAGAAACAAAGTATACATTAGATGAGGTTAATAATGTTTCCATCTGCAATACTGAAAACTGTCCTGTTACTTATTCTATCTCTCTTTATAAAATAAACTATGAAACAAATAATGCTGAACTAAGAGCAGGGATTGATAAAATAAATAGAGAATCAGAAGAATATTATCAAACGATGGTTGAATCTGATGTTTCTAATCCTCGGTGTGAAGCGTATAGAGAAGATCTAATTCACGATACTATCGTTAATGAACAATATCTTATTTATACTAAAGGAAGATATGACAGTATTGGAATTAGTAGATATACCTATAATGTTTGTGATAATATCTATGAATATCACCAAGTAGAGGTTTATATCTATGATAAGAAAGAAGATAAGGTTCTATCACAAGAAGAATTTCAAAATGCCCTACATCTATCTAATACAGAAATAAGAGCCAAAATAAATGAAGATTTGCTTTCTCCTAATGAAGGATTAGATGCTTCTGTAACGATAGATGATGTTGATTTTAATGATCTTGTCTTATTCTATGACTATAATGGGAATTTATATGTATCATATAAAGAAACTAAAGATAATACTTATCGAATGACAATGCTTGAAGAAAATAACGAAGAAGAGTAATGTAAAAAATGTTACTCTTTTTTCTGTTATGATTTGTTTGACAGCAAAAAATATGTTAATATTATAATA
This sequence comes from uncultured Bacilli bacterium, assembly GCA_944331915.1. Lineage (GTDB taxonomy): Bacteria > Bacillota_I > Bacilli_A > RF39 > UBA660 > Onthousia. The sequence goes on from CALVIR010000030.1 coordinate 893, forward strand.
GTGGGAAGTAGAAAAAAGATTTAAAGAAAGTTAATTGTCCTACTATTTAATAATATTAGGAGTTGATATTGTGATAAATAAGAAAAAAGGATTTACAATCGTAGAGTTACTAGTGACAATAGTAATAATAGGCTTATTATTTACTCTTGGATATTTTTCAATTACAGCTTTACTTAATAGAGCAGATACAAGTTATTATAATTCCCAAGAAGATATGATTGTTTTAGCCGGCCGTGATTATTTCCATGATTATAGATCAGAATTGCCGAAAGAAATTGGCGAAACAAATTTTGTAACCTTAAAAACTTTAATTGATGAAGGATATATTGATCCTGTAAAAGACAGAAATGATCATGATTGTGATTATGAAGGTAGTATTGTGACAGTTCAAAAAATAACTAACAGTGAATATCAATATTATGTAACCTTAATTTGTGACAATGATAATTATGAAACATCTAAAGATGAAGCAGATCCCGTAATTAAATTCACTCCTAACAAAGAGTCTAGCACTGAAGCAATTACCGTAAAGATGGAGGTAACAGATAATGTTGGGGTGGCAAGTTACCGTTATGTCATTATTAAAGAAGGAGAAACTTATTATGATAGTGATTATCAAGTCTATAATGGTGAGGTAACAATTAATCTAACAGAAAAAGGTCTATATACAATAATTGGTTATGCAATTGATACAAGTGGTAATAGGGGGGATAGAGAATCAGGCAAATATTCAATCTATCAAGGAATTGATTGTGCTAATGTAGAGTTTAATAATAGTGTCGCTGGAGAAACTTGGACTAATAAAAATATAGATATTGATATAAAAGTGCCAGAAAACACCTATAGATTTGAGGTTAGTTATAGGATGAATGGTGGCGAATATGTGCCTATGGATGACTATGTAGGAGCAGTTAATCCGAAATTCACTATCAGTGATGAAGGAAAAACTCAGATAAGAGTAGTTGCCTATGACTCAGAAGGTAACTCTTGTGTAGCTGTTTCAAAAGAATACTATATTGATAAAACCAAACCAAGTTGTAATATTGATGTTAGTGGAACTACCGGAGAGAATGGCTGGTATAAATCAGATGTTACGTTGTCATTAAATAGAACTGATAACTTAAGTGGGGCTACTCAGTATGGTTTAACAACCTCAACTAATGTATCTTATAATGGTAGTGACAGTAGAAACCAAGGAGATACTAATGGTACCACTTGGTATGGTTATGTTAAAGATGAAGCGGGTAATACTAGTAGTTGTAGCGTTAGTGTAAAAGTTGATACAACCATACCTACTTGTAGTGTTAACTTTAGTGGAACAAGTGGTGATAATGGTTGGTATAGATCAGGTGTTACCGTTTCTCTTAGTCGTAACGATACTAAAAGTGGTATTGTAAGTTATGGCTTAACAACCTCAACTAATGTATCTTATAATGGTTATGACAGTAGAAACCAAGGAGATACTAATGGTACCACTTGGTATGGTTATGTCAAAGATGAAGCCGGTAATACTGGTAGTTGTAGCAATACAGTTAAAGCTGATACAACAATTCCAACCTGTTCCATTACTGTCCAAGGCACAGGAGCGAATGGTTGGTATAATAGCAACGCTGCGCTGACTTTAAATACTAGTGATACTAAAAGTGGGGTTTCAAGTTATGATTTAACGAAAGTCTCCACTCCATCTTATAATGGTACAAGTACAGCCACCCAAGGTAGCACACCTGGATCTACTTGGTATGGCTATGTTAAAGATTATGCTGGTAATACAGGACAATGTCAGACTACTGTCTATGTAGATAATCAAGGACCAAGTATCAACTTAGTAGTAGGTAGTACTAATGGTAGTTATAATACAACAAATATAAGTTATTCGATTAGTGCTAGTGATGGTAGAAGCGGAATAGATAAATACTGCTTTACAACTGGAGGAACTAGTTGTACCCCAAATTCAAATACTACAAGTCAAACTAATATCTCAGGAGGCTTTTCATCTTATGATGGAACAACGAGGCCCATGACTGCTTGTGTAAGTGATAAAGCTGGCAATGTTAGTTGTACGACTAGAAACTATACTGTTTATAACCAATGTAGTAAAACCGTTGATGATGGAGGAGCAATATGTGGTACTTATGGTTCATGTGATTGCAATTCGGGATATCAATATGCAACAAAAACACAAAACAAGAAAGATGCTTACTTAGGTGTAAGTTGTCCTGCTGTAGTTACAAATAATGGCTGTAGTCAAGCTTGTAGTTGTTGTAGTGAATCTAATCCAACTGCCTGTCAAGCTATTTATCCTTGTAGAACCAGTACACTTGAAAGCGTTAGGTATGCTACTAAAGTATATGATGAACCAGACCAGGGTGGATTTGAAAGTTCAGTTTATGAAGGAACAAAATTATATTATTTGGGTGATGCTGGTAACTATTCTTATAAAGTTTATGTGACGGAATTTAAAAATAAAAGCCCATATCACAGAACTGGGAATATTGCATATATAACTAGAAATTGTGTTACAACTGACCCAAGTGCTATTTGTACTTACGAGCAATGTCCTACCTTGGGCCAATAAGGAGAAGAAAGATGAAGAATAAAAAAGTTTCGATAATACTTTTAATCTTTGGCTTAGTATTATTAATAACAGGTATTGTCTTAGTAATTTGGCAATTGCAGAATAAATCAAATGTTTATGTTCCCGAAGAAACAAAGTATACACTAGATTTAATTGATAATGTTTCTACTTGTTACACTGAAATTTGTCCTACTATTTCTTCTATTTCTCTTAACCAAATAAACTATGAAACAGATAATGCTGAATTAAGAGCAGGGATTGATAAAATAAATAGAGAATCAGAAGAATATTATCAAATGGTAGTTGAATCTGATGTTTCTAATCCTAGTTGTGAAGCATATAGAGAAGAATTAATTCATGATACTATCGTCAATGAGTATTACCTTATCTATACCAAAGGAAGATATGATAGTATTGGAATTAGTAGATATATATATAATGTTTGTGATGATATTAGAGAATATCACCAAGTAGAGGTTTATATCTATGATAAGAAAGAAGATAAGGTTTTATCACAAGAAGAATTTAAGAATGCTCTACATTTAACTGATGCCGAAATAAGAGCTAAAATAAATGAAGATTTACTTTCTCCTAATGAAGGATTAGACGCTTCTGTAACGTTAGATGATGTTGATTTTAATGATCTTGTCTTATTCTATGACTATAATGGGAATTTATATGTATCATATAAAGAAACTAAAGGTAATACTTATCGAATGACAATGCTTGAAGAAAATAACGAAAAAGAGTGAAGAGTAATGTAAAATAAAGTTACTCTTTTTGTTGTTTGTTGAAAGCAAAAAATATGTTAATATTATATTAGATAAAATAATAGATGAATATGTAATGCTAGGAGTTGGTAGGTATGAAAAGAAGAAATGGCTTCACAATGGTAGAACTATTAGTAACTATAGTAATATTAGGCTTACTATTTACACTAGGATACTTTTCCATTACGGCCTTACTTACCAAAGCTAATAATAGTTATTATAATTCCCAAGAAGATATGATCGTTTTAGCCGGCCGAGATTATTTTGCAGATTATCGTTCAGAATTACCGAAAGAAATTGGTGAAACAAATTTTGTAACCTTAAAGACTTTAATTAATGAAGGATATATTGATCCGGTAAAAGACAGAAATGATCATGATTGTAACTATGAAGGCAGTATTGTGACAGTTCAAAAAATAACTAACAGTGAATATCAATATTATGTAACCTTAATATGTGATAATGATAACTATGAAACAACTAAAGATGATGCTGATCCTGTAATTACTTTTACACCAAATAGAAAATCTAGTACTGAAGCTATTACCGTAAAAATGAAGGTAACAGATAATGTCGGAGTAGCAAGTTACCGTTATGTCATTGTTAAAGAAGGAGAAACTTACTATGATAGTGATTATCAAATTTATAATGGTGAGGTAACAATTAATTTAACGGAAAAAGGTTTATATACAATAATTGGTTATGCAATTGATACAAATGGCAATAGGGGAGATAGAGAATCAGGTAAATATTCAATCTATCAAGGAATCGATTGTGCTAATGTAAAGTTTACTGGATCTATTGCTGAAGAAACTTGGACCAATAATAATATAGATGTAGATATAACAGTACCATCTAATACTTATCGCTTTGAATTAAGTGTCAGGAAAGATGGAGGAGAATATGCAGTTATAGATAATTATCTCGGCCCTGTAACCCCTTCTTTAACTATAAGTGAAGAAGGAAGAACCCAGTTAAAAGTAACTGCCTATGACTCAGAAGGTAACTCTTGTATAGCTGTTTCAAAAGAATATTATATTGATAAAACCAAACCAAGTTGTAATATTGAATTTAATGGGACTATTGGCGATAATGGTTGGTATAAAGAGAAAAATGTAACAGTTTCTTTAAATGGCAGTGATAATCTTAATTTAGCTCAATCTGGTCTTACTACATCAAGTACCGTAACTTATAATGGTACTACTAGTACGAGTCAAGGTAATACTAGTGGTACCACTTGGTATGGTTATGTTAAAGATGGAGCGGGTAATACTAATAGTTGTAGTGCCACTTTAAAAGTAGATACAACGTCTCCAAGTTGTAGTGTGTATGCTTCTGGTACTAAGGGGAATAATGATTGGTATAAAGAGAAAAATGCAAGTTTATCATTATCACACTTAGATATTTTAAGTGGTATAGCAAGTTATGGCTTAACAACCTCTACTAGTGCAACTTATAATGGTAGTACAAGTGGTAGTCAAGGTGATACAAGTGGTACTACTTGGCGCGGCTATGTTAAAGATAATGCTGGTAATGTTGGAAATTGCAGTAACACCGTTAAAGTAGATACTACCAAACCAACTTGTTCCATCTCAATTAATGGAACTATGGGAGATAACGGCTGGTATAAAGAAACTAATTCCACTCTTTTACTAAATCGCTCTGATAACTTAAGTGGTATTGCCAAGTCTGGTTTAACAACCTCAACTAATACAACTTATAATAATACTCTTACAGCTACCCAGGGTAATACTAGTGGTACTACTTGGCGTGGTTATGTTATGGATAATGCTGGTAATACTAATAGTTGTAGTAATTCTTTAAAAGTTGATACCACCGCTCCAAGTTGTAGTGTTTATGTTTCTGGAACAACAGGAACAAATGGCTGGTATAAAGAGAAAAATGTAAGTTTATCTTTATCTCACTTAGATATTTTAAGTGGTATAGCAAGTTATGGCTTAACTACCTCAACAAATACAACTTATAATGGTAGTGTAAGTGCTAGTCAAGGTAATACAGGTGGTACCACTTGGCGAGGTTATGTAAAGGATAATGCTGGTAATACTAATAGTTGTAGTAGTACTGTTAAAGTAGATACAGTTAAACCTACTATTAATTCAGTAACTTTAAGACAAGATACTAGTGGTAAAGTTATAGATCCTGATTATAAAGATCATTATTTTCAAGGTAGTACTTTTACCAATACGAATTTTAATTATTATCTTTTAACTAGTGCTGGAGGTTCTAGGAGATATTATGCTAATGCTTCTGCTAGTGATTCTTTAAGCAGTATAGGTACGGTTCAAGTTTGTAATAGTGATGGCTCTTCTTGTGTTAATAATAATACCGGAGTTTTAACCTCATCGATAACTAGCACTAAAGCTAATAAGAAAATTAGAGTAACTGATAAAGCTGGTAATGTTAGTGAGTTTCCTTTTACCTTAACTTTCTATACTTCTTGTCAAGAGTGGTTTTTATTAAATTATGCTAATGCGCTTGGAAGATATCCAGAACTTTCTGGAGTAAATGTCCATGTTAAACAATACTTTAATTATATTAATGGTGGTACCAGTGGTATTAATAATATTTTAATTTCAAATGGCATAACTGCTCGTAGTAAAGAATATGCAATGATTTCGATATATTGGGATATTTTTACAGTTACAGAAGAAGCTAGAGTTCATTGTGGTAGTAGTCCAACTCAAGCTACTAATGAATGTTTAGTACGCCATTGGTATTATACGCTATTAAGAAGACAACCGGAAAATAATACTGTTATTACTCAAAGAGTTAATGATATAGGTACGACCGAATGGACAGAATTTTATTATGATCGTGGTAATTATGGAGGTATTGCTGCTTTTGAACCATATACTAAAATGTTAACTAACTTTATAGCGGTTGCTAATGCTGAAAATGTTCTTAAGAATCTTAATACTAGTAATTGGAATAGTAGTACTTGCTATTTTCAAGGAGAAGAAGGTTTTGACTAATAAACTTTAAAAGGTGATTCTTTTAATCATCTTTTTCTTCTAATAAAGAAAAAAGCAAAAAAATATTGCCAATATTTAATCATGATGTTAAAGTGAATACATAGACTTATTATATTGTAAATAAAGAGGTGAAACAAATGAAAAAAATTATTTTAACGGGAGATCGACCAACCGGACCATTACATTTAGGTCATTATGTCGGTTCACTAAAAAATAGAGTGGCCTTACAAAATACTGGTGATTATGATGAGATGTATGTCTTTATAGCAGATACACAAGCTTTAACTGATAATTTTAAAAATCCTAAAAAAGTTCATGACAATGTTATTGAGGTAATGCTTGATTATTTATCAGTAGGTTTAAATCCAGAAAAAGTTACTTTCTTCATTCAAAGCAAGATTCCACAACTATGTGAGTTAACAATGTATTATATGAATCTTGTGACTTTATCAAGACTAGAGCGCAATCCAACAGTTAAACAGGAACTAATTCAAAAAAACTTTGAAAATAGCATTCCTGTTGGCTTCTTAACCTATCCAATTAGTCAAACTGCTGATATTACGGCTTTTGAAGCAACTATTGTTCCTGTTGGTGAAGATCAATTACCAATGTTAGAACAAGCTCGTGAAATTGTTAGAAGTTTTAATAACATTTATGGAGACACTCTAGTGGAACCAGTTGCTTTAATTCCTGATAGTAAAGTTTGTAGACGTCTTCCTGGAACAGATGGTAAAGCAAAGATGAGTAAGTCTTTAGGTAATTGCATTTATCTAAAAGATGATAGCGAAACAGTCAAAAAGAAAGTTATGAGTATGTATACTGATCCTAATCATTTAAAAGTTACTGATCCTGGTAATACCAAAGATAATCCTGTTTTCATTTATCTAGAAGCTTTAGTAGAAGAGTCTCATTTTGAGAAATATTTGCCTGACTATAAAACTTTAGACGAATTAAAAGCTCATTATGAAAAGGGGGGTCTAGGTGATGTTACTGTTAAAAAATTCTTATATAACGTTATTGAAGAGGTTTTAGAACCAATTAGAGAAAGACGTAAATACTATGAAGATAATCTTGAATTAGTCCATAACTATTTACAAGAAGGAACAAAAAAAGCGGAAGCAAAAGCTGCTTCAACGTTAGCGAAAGTAAAAAAATCTATGTTAATAGATTATAAGGACATAATGTAGAAAGAAGGATTTTATGTTAATTATAGGTAGTCATGTTGGATATAAAAAAGATACAGGGTTAGTTGGTAGTGTTAAGGAAGCTCTAAGTTATAATGCTAATACTTTTATGTTTTATACAGGAGCTCCCCAAAATACTATTAGGAGTGAAATAGATTCTAATAATGTTAAAGAAGCTTTAAAGTTAATGAAGGAAAATAATATTGATAAAGATAAAGTTATTGTTCATGCTCCCTATATAATTAATCTTGCTAATGGTGATAATGATAAATTTGCTTTTTCGTGTCGCTTTTTAAGTGAAGAATTAAAAAGAGTTGCTAAACTTGAAATGAAATACTTAGTTTTACATCCAGGTTCTCATGTGGGTCAAGGAATAGAGATAGGTTTAGCTAACATCGTAAAAGCTTTAAATCAAGTCTTAGATCAAGATGATACTAATGTTATGATTTTACTTGAAACCATGGCCGGTAAAGGTAGTGAATTAGGTAAAACTACCGAAGAGTTAGCTTTTATTATCAATAATGTTAAGAAAAAAGACCGTCTGGGTGTTTGTCTTGATACCTGTCACTTACATGATGCTGGCTATGATATGACTAAGTTTTCAGATTTTCTAGATAACTTTGATAAAATAATTGGCCTTGATAAAATAAAATGTCTTCACCTAAATGATAGTAAAAATACGCTTGGTGCTCATAAAGATCGTCATGAAAATATTGGTAAAGGTATGATTGGTCTTTCTACTTTATTAGAAATTGCTGCTAATAAAAGATTAGAAACTATTCCTAAAATACTAGAAACGCCTTATATTGATGGTAAAGCTCCATATAAAGAAGAAATAGAATTAATTAGAAAGAGCTTATCAAAATAAATTTACTATGCTATAATCAAAATAGAGGTGATACCAAGTGAATGAAAAGGGTTTTACTTTAATTGAAATATTAATAACCATTACTATTATGGCTTTGATTTTAATCATGGTTATGCCATCTATTACAGCTTTACGAAGTAATAATGAAAAAAAAGCTTATGAATACTATGCAGATGCAATGATGGAAGCAGCTCGTGTTTATGTTAATAAAGAAGGGGAAGATATAAATAGTTTAGGTATAGCTGATTGGGTTGGTTGTGTAGATATTACTTATACTGATTTAATTAATGCCGATCTATTAGATCCATATAGTGATGAAGAATATGACTGTAGTGAGGCGGTCGTAAGATATACTAGAAGTAATAATGGCGAAAAGACAGGATATCAATACAATATGACATGCAGAAGAGTAAGTAATAACGAAATAGTATACTCTAATACAGACTTTAATATTGGCGAGGCTTGTTCAGTTAGTGAAGCTTCATAAAAACAAAGTAAACAGGAATCTGAAACTTTGTTTTTTTATTTATAAGGAAAGTGCGTTTAAAAGTCAAAAAGTTATTGACAAACTATTGTTCTATATGCTAAGCTGATTACATCAGGGGAGGTATCAAAATGGAAGCATATAAAGCATATAAGTTTAGACTATATCCAACGGACAATCAAAAGATATTAATTAATAAAACTTTTGGTTGTGTTAGATTTGTTTATAACCATTTTCTAGATTATCAGAAAAATAATGGCTTTAAGAAATCTTCCTGCTTATGTAAAGATTTAAAAGTACTAAATAATGAGTATGAATTTCTAAAAGAGGTAGATTCATGTGCTTTAAGATGTGCCATTTTTAATTTAGAAGATGCTTATAAGAATTTCTTTGCTAAAAGAGGTAACTACCCTGTTTTTAAAGGTAAAAGATCTTACCAAAGTTATAAAACTAACTGTATTGTAAGTAGTTATAAAAATAATACTTATAGCAATATTAAGATTGATTTAGAAAAAAGACAAATAAAACTCCCTAAATTAGGTTTAGTTAATATAAGAGGATATCGTAATAAAAAAGAACTAGAAAGAAGAATAATCAGTGCGCAGGTAATGAAGGAAGCAACAGGTAAATACTATGTGAGTGTTATTGTTGAAGAAGAAGCTCTAATTAAAGAGAAAGTTATTCCTAGTAAAGCAATAGGAATAGACTTAGGAGTAAAAGATTTAGTTATAACTAGTGATTATGAAAAGTATGATAATAATAAGATTTTCGCTAAGTATGAAAAGAAACTAAAAAGATTACAAAGAGAATTAGCAAGAAGAGAAAAAGGTGGAAAAAACTATAATAAGACAAAACTAAAAATAGCAAAATTACACGAAAAGATAAAGAATACAAGAAAACATTATTTAAATAAGATAGCAAATAAAATAGTTTTAGAAAATGATATAATAGTAACCGAGAACCTAAAAGTAAAAGAGATGAGTAAAAATAAAAGACTAGCAAAATATATCTTAGATGCCAGCTTTTCTAAATTATGTAGCTTACTAGAATGGAAGAGTAAGTTACAAGGTAAATTCTATTATAAAATAGATACATACTATCCAAGTAGTCAGATTTGTTCTTACTGTGGACAACAAGACGCCAGTTTAAAAGATTTAAGTATAAGAGAATATAAATGCCAAAGTTGTGGAAGAGAATTAGATCGCGATATAAATGCTAGCATCAACATATTATTTGAAGGATTAAAGTTACACTATCAAACTTAAATAATGTTTAAGATTGAAATAAATAAAGAACAAAAAAAGTACGGCAGCGACTGTCGGAATTTAAGCCTATGGAGAATAGAGGTTACTCTATCTGTGAAGTAGGAAGCCTTGGAGGTAACGACAAGGAGCGAAACAAAATTTATTTTGTTTCATTTGTTCAGCTATAAATAAGTTTTCTTTAAGTCTAATAAAATCTTACTTAAACCATAATAAACATTATCACGGATATTTCCTTTTAAATTTAATAAGATACTATTATCTTTTAATAAAAGACTATAATTTTCTTTTAAAAAATTAGTAATTAGAATCGCTTCATCCTCAGTAGGATAAACATTTTTACTTTCTAAAAATCCCATTACTAAATGATGGTTTAAATTATTAATATTATTTTTAATTATTCTTTCTATCAATTTTCTCACCTTTAATACATTTATATGTAGTAAAATAAAATTTATGTGATAAACTAATAAAGAGTGGGTGAATATATGAGAATAAAACAAAAAGTAAATAGTAAAAAACTTAATAAACCTAGTCGTAATTATACAGTCAGTAAAGCTACTTATAAAAAAAGATTTTTCTTTTTAGGTGGTATTACCATCATTTTCTTCTTAACTATTACCTTAAGACTATATCAAGTAATGTTAAGAGATGAAAGTAAATATGAAGAAGAACTGACAACTCTTGCAACGCAAATAGTTGAAGGTCCTAGTAGTCCAAGAGGAAGAATATTAGATCGCAATGGTAAAGTCATTGTTGATAATAAAGCGGTTAAAACTATCTACTATACTAAAGATAAAAATAGAACAACAGAAGAAGAAATCTCTTTAGCTTATGAGGTGTCTAGTCATTTAAGTCTTCCCTATGATAAAGTAACAGAAAGGAGTAAAAGAGAATTCTTTGTCGCTAAAAATAATGATGAGGTAACTAAAAGAATAACCAACAAAGAGTGGGAAGAGTATAATCAAAGAAAACTTACTAGTGATGATATTTATGAATTAAAAATAGAACGTGTAACAGCAGAAGAACTTGCTAACTTTACGGTTGAAGATAATAAAGCTAGTTACTTATATTACCTTATGAATAAAGGTTATTCTTATGATGATAAAATAATTAAAAATAGTGGTGTTACTGATAGTGAATATGCTTATATCGCTGAAAATAATCAAGATTTAAAAGGCTTTAATACCAAACTTGATTGGGAAAGAGTCTATCTATATGGTGATACTTTTAGAACTATTTTAGGAAGCGTTGGTAGTATTCCTAGTGAAGAAAAAGATACCTATCTAGCGAAAGGATATTCCTTAAATGATCGAGTAGGGACTAGTTATCTTGAAAAACAATATGAAGATTACTTAAAAGGGACGAAAGCCATATATGAGACTATTAACTCCCATGAATTAAAATTAGTAAGTGAAGGAGCAAGAGGTAATGATATTGTTTTAACAATAGATATAGAACTACAACAACAATTAGAACAAATCTTAAATGAAGAAATCCTTGCTACTAAAGGTCAACCTAATACAGAATATTATAATCGTAGTTATGCAATTATTACTGATCCTACTACAGGAGAAATACTTGCTATGGCTGGACGTCAAGCGGTTAGTGATGGTAATGGTGGTTATAAAACTATTGATTGTACCTCAGGTATTTTAACCTCCCCCATGACAAGTGGTTCGGTAGTTAAAGGAGCTAGTATGTTAGTAGGTTATAATACAGGAGCCATTACTCCTGGAGAATATATGGTTGATGAATGTGTTAAAATAGCAGGAACACCCCAAAAGTGTTCATGGAGGACTTTAGGAAGAATTAATGATATTGATGCTCTAGCTTTATCTAGTAATGTTTACCAGTTTAAAACGGCTATGAGGGTTGCTGGCGCTAACTATCAATATAATATGCCATTAGTTATTAATGAAAATGCTTTTGATATTTATCGTAATACCTTTAAAGAATTTGGTCTTGGTGTCAAAACCGGAATTGATTTACCCGTAGAATCCGTTGGTACAACCAGTGATAATAAAGCACCAGGTCTTCTTTTAGACTTTGTGATGGGCCAATATGATACTTATACCCCAATTCAACTAATGCAATATGTTTCAACCATCGCTAATGGTGGTAATCGCTTAGCACCTCATCTTTTAAAAGAGGTTCATGCTTCCACTGATGGGGAAGAATTAGGTGAGCTTATTTATGAGTATGGAACTAATCTTTTGAATACAGTAACAACTGAAGAAGCTTATTTAAATCGCGTAAAAGAAGGCTTTCATGCAGTTATGACTAAAAGTTATGGCTTAGGAAAGAATTATATCGATGCTAAATATGATCCTTCAGGTAAAACAGGAACCTCACAAAGTTTTACTGATACTGATGGTGATCATGTTATCGATACTCCAACTGTTTCTACTGCTTTTATTGGTTATGCTCCAACCACAAGCCCTAAAATGGCTATAACTGTAACTAGTCCTGACTCATCTTGGGAAAATCCTAATAACAGTTATGCTACTCTAGTAACAAGAAGAATTAGTTCAAGAGCTTCTACTGCCTATTTTAATTTATATCCTTTAGAATAATTTTCAACTTAAAGAATAAGGTATTATAAGAGGTGTTTCTATGGTTAAATATAAAAAAATACTAGAAGCTTTCTTAGTAATAGTCCTTGTTCTTTTCTCTTTTTACTATACTGATAAAGTAGTTTCCATCTTAGAAGAAAATGATCCTATCATGAAAAAGATTAATGAAGAAAAAAGTCTTTTTGAAGAGGCATCTATTGATGCAACAATTTTAGATGATAAATTAATTCCAGGCTATAATGGACTTACTGTTGATACAAGAGCTAGTTTTAAAAAGATGAAAAACTATGGTAGTTACAACGCTAGTCTTCTTGTCTTTGAAGAGGTAGAACCAACCATTTCAAGTATCGATTATTATGATAAATATATTATTAGTGGCAATGGCTTTTCTACAAGTACCGCTTTAGTCTTTGCTCTAGATAGTGATACTTATTTAGAAAGCGTTTTAAACATACTAACTGATACTAATACAGTTGGAACATTCTTCTTAGATGGCACCGTTATTGATAATAATAAAGAGCTAATTAAAAGTCTTACTAATACTAATCATGAACTAGAGGTTTTAAGTTATAACAATGCTTATAATGAGGAACTATTTAAAAGATCTTTAGATAATATTAAAATTCTCACTTTACAAGATGGCAAATACTGTTATGCATCATATGATAATAAAGAGATCCTAGATTTATGCAACAAATTAAATTTACATACTATAATACCAACTCTAAAATTAGAAAATAATATCTATACAAGTCTTAAAGGTAATTTACGAAGTGGGAGTATTATTAGTATTAAAGTTACCGAAAATAATTTAAAAGAATTACCAGTTGTCATAAACTATATAAAGCAACGAGGATTTACTCTAGTTACTCTAGACGAGTTATTAAATGAGGCCAGAGATGAAAAATAGTTGTTAAACATTAGTTAAAATGTCACCGATTTTATAGTATAATTTCTTTATAATTCCTCATTGACAACAGGGACCCAGTAAAAACTCTTTTGAAGTGCGTAATATCTTAAAAATAAGATATTACAGCAAGTATGACGAGTTATTACTGCCTATTATCAATGATTTGCTTATAAAGAAATTATAAAACTTAGTGGTGACATTTTAACTAAAGATATGGTGACATTTTAAAAAAGGATTAACAAGAGATGAAAAATAGTTTGACAAATACTTATTTTGTAGTAAAATAAAGTTTAGAAATACGAATTAGGCAAGGACACGATAAAAGAATCCTTTTAGTATTAGAGACTTAACGGCTGGTGAAAGTTAAGAAAAGATCTTTTATTACTACCTTGGCAAGTAGAATTATGAAAAGTAATTCCGGTATAAAACCGTTATCTAAATTAAGGTAAAAAAGGATGGTACCGTGTTATAAAGCACTCCTACAAAAGTAGGAGTTTTTATTTTGGAGGATTAATATGGGAAAAAAGAAAAAATATGCTGTTAGCTTAAAAGATTGCGAAAATATTCATGATTTTATGAAAAATAGGTTAAACGTTAAAAGTCATCATCGTAAACGAACACGTTTTCATCACAATGATATGCCCATTTATTTAGAAGAACATGGTGTAATATCACCTGATAAAGTTAATTATGACCGTATTTCCCAAAATATGGATAATGATCGCTTTATTTTAGTAAAAGATGATTACAATAACATTCGTTATTATCGTAACCCTTTAGCTTTGGATAAAAAAGGACTTTTAAGAGAACTACAAAATGCTAAAGATAAATTAGAACAACGGCGTATTGAGGTTTTAAAAACTATTGATGAAGGTTATGGTTATGATCCTATTACTGGTGAGGTCCGTCTTCTTAGTGATATTGCGTTAGAAGACTATCTTTATTCTTTTGAGACAACAGAGAAAGTAAATAGGCAAAAAGTTAAAAGCAAAATTAGAAATTATGGAGGTCGATAAAATGATAAATATAAAAGAAGATAAAAGATTAATGCCCTTAAATCACTCATGTGCTCATTTATTAGCAGAAGCAGTTAAGAAATTATATCCTAATGCTAAATTTTGGGTAGGACCAGTTATCGAAGATGGTTTCTACTATGATATTGACTTAGGAGATGAGACTCTTACTGATGATGATTTACCAAAAATAGAAAAAGAAATGAAAAAAATTGCTAAAGGTGGTAAAAAGATTATTCGTCATGAATTAACTAGAGAAGAAGCCTTAGATTTATTTAAAGATGATCCTTATAAAATAGATTTAATTAATAATATGCCAAGTGATGAGGTTATTACTTGCTATACCCAAGGAGACTTTACTGACCTTTGTCGTGGTCCTCATGTTGATAGTACAAAAGAATTAAAACATTTTAAATTACTTAAAGTAAGCGGAGCATATTTTAAAGGAGACTCTAAAAATAAAATGCTCCAACGCATTTATGGTGTTTGCTATGATAATGAAGAAGACTTAACTAAACACCTCGAACTATTAGAAGAAGCAAAACTACGTGATCACCGGAAATTAGGTAAAGATTTAGGAATCTTTATGTTTGCTGATTTAGTAGGTAAAGGTCTACCTATGTGGTTACCTAATGGTTTTATTTTAAGAAGAACCTTAGTTGACTATATTACAGACAAAGAAATAAAACTAGGTTATAAACACGTTATGACACCATCTCTTGGTAATGTAGAACTTTATAAAACCTCAGGACACTGGGATCACTATAAAGAAGATATGTTCCCAGAAATGAAACTAGATGATGAATCATACGTTTTAAGACCTATGAACTGTCCTCATCATATGATGATGTTTAAAAATAAGCTTCATTCTTATCGTGATTTACCAGTTAGGATTGCTGAGGTTGCCAATGATTTTCGTTATGAAGCTAGTGGAGCCTTATGTGGTATTGAAAGAACTAGAGCTTTTACCCAAAATGATTCACATATCTTTTGTACTAATGACCAAATTAAAGATGAATTTAAAGGTGTAATTGAATTAATTCTTGATGTCTATAAAGATTTTGGCTTTAAAGATTATAGTTTCCGTCTTTCTTTAAGAGATAAAAATGATAAAGAAAAATACTTTGGTAATGATGAATTATGGGAAAAGAGTGAACAAGAATTAAGAGATGTCTTAGAAGAGTTTGGGGCTCCTTACTATGAAGCGGAAGGAGAAGCTGCTTTCTATGGACCTAAACTAGATGTTCAAGTTAAAAGTGCTCTTGGTCATGATGTGACTTTATCAACTATTCAATTAGATTATCAATTGCCAGAAAGATTTGAACTAACTTATATAGATAAAGATGGTTCTAAAGTACGCCCCGTTGTTATTCATCGTGCTATTCTTGGTTCTCTAGATCGTTTTATCGCTTTCTTACTAGAAGAAACTAAAGGTAACTTACCACTTTGGTTAAGTCCCGTTGGAGTAATAGTTATTCCAGTCTCAAGTGAATATCAAAATGATTATGTTACTTATGTTTACGAAAAATTAAAAGAAAATAATATTAGAGTGGAACTAGATAATCGTAATGAAAAATTAGGTTATAGATTAAGAGAAGCTCAGACTAGAAAAATTAACTATACCTTGATTCTTGGTGATAAAGAAAAAACTGATAATACTATCAGTTATAGACATCATGGAGAACAAGAGACAACAACAGTTAGCTTAGAAGAATTCATTAAATTATTAAAAGAAGAAATAAATACGAAAAAAAGATAGTTAAACCTATAAGAAAAATTTAGGTCCATAACTATCTTTTTCTATTTCATAACTATTATTAACAGCATTACTAATATTATTTAGATTCTGATCATAACCATCAACCTCTTCTTTCGCTTCATCTTTTTCATTTATGGCTCCTGCTATTTTAAAAAGCGTTCTTGCATTATTTAAAAGAGGTCTTACTTGATAGACAATAGGAATCGCTTGATTTATAATACCTAAAGTTTTTTGGGTATTAGATAAAATATTACTCCAGTTAAAACTATGTTTAGGAAAGCCATATCCCATGTTATTATAATATTGATTATACATATTATCACCTTTACTTTAATATATGTTTATTTTTAGTTATTGTGATTTTAAAACAATAATGTTATAATCTTGACTTTGACAGTTTTATAAAGTCAAAATCTCTCTAACCCTTATTTTATAAGGATTTAGGGAGATTTTT
>CALVIR010000031.1 GCA_944331915.1 uncultured Bacilli bacterium
CTTCCAACTTACAATTAATTTAAATTATAAGTCTTATTTTTAGGTGGAAAATCTCCACACTTATTCTACACTAACCATTTAAAAGAATGTACAATATTATTCTCTGCCGTTTTCCTATCCACATTTCTATATTTATCATCTATATAATTATTAATCCTACTCATATCAAACTTAAATAAAACATTTTTAGATTTATATTTTTGAATAATTTGATTTTTTTCCCAATCCGGACATTTTGCATCCAAAATACCTAATAAAGAACTAACAACTACTTCTTTTTTCTTATGAGGAAAATTAACCCAAAGCATAGCATTTTCAACTCTAAATAGCGTATGTAATATATATAAACTTTCAATTTGATTTTTATATGTTTCCGATAATCCTCTTAACTCCATTTGTTTTTCTATATTTTCTACACATTTAATTACATCTAAAATATTAGGTATTTTATTAATAAAATCTTTTATTGTAGTATTCATATTAACTCTATAATTATAGACTGGTTCATCTAAATGAAACAATTTTTCACTACTTGCAACAACTACAGGCATAATTGCTAAATCTTCCCATTTAGTTTTTTCTGGAAATCGCAAATCTCCAAGCAATTCTCTACTTATTAATTTATTTCCAATTCCAGGTGTTTCTGTAACAATATAATCTCTATTCTCATTTAAATTAACAATTTGATTTCCTTTAATATCACTCCAACTACATTTATCTTCCATTTTAAATGGACCTACTATCGTCTGATAATTACCTCTTACTAATGATACATTGTATTCTTTCGCAATCGTATACATTTTATCTAAAATATCAGCTTTTAAATAATCATCAGCATCAACAAACTTAATAAATTCACCATTAGCATTTTCTATGCCTACATTTCTAGCAGAACCAGCACCACCATTTTCTTTATCAAAAACTTTTAGTTTACCTTTATATCTTAATGACAAGTCATCTAATATATTTAAACTATTATCAATGGACCCATCATTAATTGCAAGTATCTCAATATCCTGCATAGTTTGATTTGCAACACTTGAAATACACTGTGATAGATATTTTTCTGCATTATAAACTGGAATAATAACACTCACTTTTGCCATTTAACTCTTCCTTTCAAAGTCAAAATTTCTTTCTACTTGATTATATCAAATCTTTACCACATTTTTCAATAAACAGTAAATAATAATTATATATATTCCTATTTTACTTACAAACTAAAACTAATTTAAAAAAAAGACACTTTTCTCAAAGTATCTATATTAACAATTAACTTTCAAAATATATAGATGATGGACAAAAAGTATTTTCTATCATCCTATACACCTCTTCATTCCCATCATGAATTGGTGCATAAATTAAGAATATATATTTACCTATTTCAGTATCATATTCCATATTGTAATATGCTTCATAACTAATATCATCCAAAGAAAAAGACACATTATAATAAACCTTATCACCATAAGTAGATCCATCATAAGAAAAATCAGTAAATTCTACTCCCCTATCTTCTAACTTTTTTACCCTCACAAGTAATTCTTCTAAAGAATAATCGTTTATATCATCAGATGAAACTGCAACTTTACCGTCAGTACTAAATAGATCTTTAAGTAAATCATAATCATAATTTTTTAAGGCCAAAGCTAATTTTTCCGTTTTATTATTCATAGTCAAAGTTGTAAAAGAAGGTAAATGTTTAAATTTTCCCATCTCTCCAACCAAAAGCATAATAACAGGCATCAAACACAATAACAAAATAACCATCAAAATCACTATTTTCTTTTTAAAACGTCTATTATAATAACTTACACTCTCCACAATACAAGAATCTATTTCTTTTTTATCACCTAATTCACCACTTAACAGTTCACTAATACTAATATCAAGTATTTCACTTAATTCTTTTAAAACAGAAATATCAGGACAACCATTACCACATTCCCATTTCGATATCGTTTTACAACTTAAATTTAACTTATCCGCTAATTCTGCCTGTGTCAATCCTTTCTCTTTTCGGATTTTTTTAATTAATTTTCCCATTTTACTTTGATTCATTTTCATCACCTCACCCTAACCTTAAACGATTATCTAAAGTTTTAACACCTCCTAATAGTAGAAAAAGAGTACAATCTATAAAAATTGTACTCTACGCATTCCTAATAAATGCCAAATAACCACAATAAGCTTCATAAATATCAACTTTACTAGCTACCTCAAAAGGTGCATGCATACTTAAAATACCAATACCACAATCTACTACCTTAACATCATAATTAGCAAGAATATAAGCGATTGTTCCTCCTCCTCCAGCATCTACTTTACCTAATTCTGAAACCTGAAAAGCAATATTATTATCATCCATAATTCTTCTAAGCTCTGCTAAATACTCCGCATCAGCATCATTACTACTGTTTTTACCACGGCTTCCTGTATATTTACAAAAAACTAAACCACGCGCTAAATATGAAGAATTACGTTTATCCATCACACTAGCATAAAGAGGATCATATGCTGCATTAACATCACTTGATAACATCTTAGAATTAGCAAATACTCGTCTTAAAGCAACAAAACTTTCTTCTCCTAATAACTTACATATTTCTGCTACCATATTTTCATAAAATAAAGATTCCATTCCTGTCGCACCTACACTACCAATTTCTTCTTTATCAACCAAAATACAACTAACTGTCTTAACTGGATTTTCCATCTCTAAAAAAGCTCTTAATGATGAATAAGCACAACTCCTATCATCCTGTCCATAAGCTAAAACCATACTCTTATCAAATCCTAAATCTCTAGCTTTTCCTGCAGGTACTACCTCTATTTCTGCTGATAAGAAATCTTCTTCTGTTATGTCATATGTTTTTTTTAATATTTCTAACACATTTCTTTTTACAGCTTCTTTATCTTTATCATCTCCTGGCACATTACCAATCAATACATCTAAAGCCTCTCCCTCTATTAATTTAGAAGCATCCTTTTTCATCTGTTCATTTGCTAAATGTGGTAATAAATCAGTAATACAGAAAACAGGATCACCATCTTTCTCCCCTATATTAACATTAATACTAGTTCCATCTTTTTTAACAATAACTCCATGTAATGCTAAAGGAATAGTAACCCATTGATATTTTTTTATTCCTCCATAATAATGAGTATCAAAATAAGCAAAGTCATTATCTTCATACAAAGGATTAGCTTTTAAATCAAGTCTTGGAGAATCAATATGTGCTCCTAATATATTCATTCCCTTAGTAATTTCTTCTTTCCCTATAATAAATAATGCTACTGCTTTTCCCCTATTATCTGCATATATTTTAGCACCAGGATATATCTTCAATTTACCACTAATATACTCATTAATATTTTCAAATCCTACTTTTTCAGCTCTTCTAATAATTTCCCTATTACATTCTCTTTCTGTTTTTCCTAAAGATAAAAAGTTTTTATAATCTTCAGCCATTTCCATTATTTTAGTTTTTTCTTGGTCATTATATTTCTTCCAAATATTCTCTTTCATTAACATCTTCCTCTCCAAATCTAGTATAACAAAAAATATACACAAATATGTATATTTTTAAAATTATTTAACTGACTTTTTCTCTAAATCAACTGGTTCAAAAGCTTTCATAAATTCCATTTCAATAATAGATCTAAAAGCTCTAGATTTATCAATAACCTCATTAATAGCCTCTTGATTTACATTAGCCCAAGAAAAATTAATTTCTCCAAATGGTAATTCCTTGCTTTTATGATTAGCATATTCCCTAATAAACTCTCTAATACTTCTACCGTTACCTTCTCTAAATGGATGTATATTCAAAAGTTCTGTATAATATAAGGCTAAAAACATTGCAAAAGATGTTTCTGATGTTATCTCTTTACTTTCTTCTTCCATTCCTTTTAAGACATAATCAAGTCTAAAATCAATTTCTTCAACTGGAGAAAAGTAAGAATTATTTTTCTGCATATATACAGTTCTATTTTCCCCAGCAAAAGGATAGATATCTGAGAATAAATAATAGTGTATAGCTCTTAAGTGATCAGCATCAAAATTCATCCCTATTGGATGTTGATGTAATTCTATCAACTTTTCAAAAGTAATTTCTGCTTCCTTAGATTTTAGTTCTTCTTCATCAGTAATTCCCAATTTATTTTTCAAAACATTAGTTCCAGGAATAAAATACTCATCCCAACGTTTTGAGTTTTCTTCATAAGTCATTCTAATTACCTCTTTCTTTTTTTAGTACTAACTGTTTACTATTTTCAAGTTTGTCACATTTTATATTTAATTTTTTCATAACTTTATCTATAGCCTCCTCAGGGACCCTAATAGCATCCATTTCAAAAGAAGCTAAAACATTTTCCACAATTTTTATATTTTCCTCTTTATTCATTTATAGACACCTCTTACTTATATAATATCACATAAATAATTTTTAGCCACTTATTTTATCTATTTTTCAATTAACAAAGAAGATGCAATATATTTTTGATAATTATTTTTAACCTCTTTTTTATAAACATCAACCCCTGGCTGATTAAAAGGATTTATTTCAAATAAATATCCACTAAAAGCAGCTACCAAAAAGAAGAAAGAAGATAACTCGCCTATCGTCTTTGGAGTTATGCTATCTAATTCAATCACCATACATGGAACATCACCTGCAACATGTGCCGTAATGACTGAATCTTCAACAAGTCTATTGACATGATGTAGATCTTTACCATCAATTATACATTCTCTACTTTGGTTTATCTTAAAAAATGTCTCAAACATAATTTTATTACCATCCTGAACAAACTGTCCCAAAGAATGCAAATCTCTTGTATGAATCATTGAAATAGGTAAAATACCCTTACCATTTTTCCCTTCAGATTCCCCAAATAATTGTTTTAACCATTCTAAATAGTAATACCAATTATTTTCATAAGAAACAAAGTTTTCCACATATTTTCCCTTATCAAATAAACACTTTCTAATAACAGCATAACTAAACGCTTCCTCACGTCTTTTTAAGCCTTCTTTATACCCCATAATTAATTCTTTAATATCAAGACAAAAAGATAAAGGAAATAAATGTGCTGCTGTTAATAAAGAATAACGTCCACCAATATTATCTGCAATTTCAAAAGTATCATAACCTTGCTCTAAAGCTTCTTTTCTTAACGTTCCTTTAACCGGATCTGTTGTAACAATAATACGTTCTCTCATCTCTAAAGAAGAATACTTTTTCTCCATAACTTTTTTTATCGCTTCATAAGTAATCATTGTTTCCATTGTTGTTCCACTTTTACTAATGACATTTAATGAAAAATCTACTGTTTCTAAGTATTCTAACAATTCCTTCATATAAGCACTAGACAAAGAAGTTCCTGCAAAAATAATAGGAAATTTATCTTTTTTAAAGTAAGGAGTAAACATCTCATACAGTGCACAGCATCCTAAAAAACTACCCCCAATTCCTACTACTACTAAACACCTAGAATTATTGACTACCCTATCTCTTACTCTAAAAATATCATTCAAACAAGATAAATCTGGTTCCAACCACCCATTCATTTTCTCATGATCTAATAAATTATAAATCTCATCTTTTCTTTTCTTATATGTTTCTAACTGAAAAAAATCAATAAACTTATCCACATTTCTTATATCTATCTTCATAAAGCACCTCTTCCCTTACTTTAAAGTATAACACATCATCACGAAAAAAAGACCACTTAAAGTCTTTTATTCCGTATAATTGACAACCACATTATGTTCCTTTTTATCATTAACAAGTAAAACTACCCCATCTTTACATTTTTTACCATCTAAAGTAACTTTAACCTCTTTAGATTTTATCATTTCGATATGATAAATTGTCTCCACATAAGTATAATCTACTGTTAATTTTTCCCAAGAACTAGGTATATTTGGTTTAAAAGTCAAAACATCTCCATGCTTTTTAAGACCAATAATTTCTTGAACTCCCACATAATAATACCATGCAGCTGTACCTGTATACCAAGTCCAACCACCACGACCAGGATATCTCTCTGCTGAATATATATCAGCAGCAACTACATAGGGCTCTACCGCATATTTATTAACAAGTGTAGAATCCAAACTACGATTAATAGGATTAATCATCTGATAATATTTATTCGCTAAATCATACTCACCTATTTTAATAAGAGCCATAATATACCAACTTGTCGCATGTGTATATTGTCCTCCATTTTCCCGAATTCCCTTAGGATAATTCATTATATATCCCGGATTATCTATAGAATTTTCAAAAGGTGGTGTTAACAACTTAATAATATTATTTTCTCTATCAACCAAATTATCTTCAACCGCTGCCACTACTTTTGAAATTCTCTCTTTTGGTATAACCTCACTTAAAATAGAGAAACTTTGAGAAATTAAATCTATCTTACACTCTTTATTCTCATGACTTCCAAGTTTATCACCATTATCAAAGTAAGCTCTTAAATAATAATTTCCATCCCAAGCTTCATGATTTAGATTTTTCTTTAATTCACTATTAAATTCTTTAAACTCCCTCAAGTCAAATTTCTCATCATACTCTCTTATAAATTTCATAAACATGTCAATAACTTGATACAAGAAAAATCCTAACCATACACTTTCACCTTTACCTTTAATACCAACTTTATTCATACCATCATTCCAGTCACCGCCACCCATAAGTGGTAACCCATGACTACCTAAAGAAGACATTGCTAAATGTAAAGATTTTAAACAGTGTTCTAATAAGCTCTCTTTCTCTTCACTATAAGTAAAAGTAATACCTCTTTCATGTTCTAAATTACTAAGTGCTGGTCCTACTACATAAGGAACCTGCTCTTCCAAAATTTTATAATCAGCTGTAACCTCAATATATCTCGCCGTCGCATAAACAAGCCACAAATAATCATCTTTATAACGGCTTCTTAACCCAAAATGATTCATCTCATGCCACCAATGTAGTACATCTCCTTCTCTAAATTGATGAGAAGCATTAATAAGTATCTGTTCTCTCGCTTGATCATCAAGAACTAAAGCAATATTCATCGCATCTTGTAACTGATCACGATAACCAAAAGCTCCACTAACTTGATTAAATCCTGCTCTAGCTAAAATACGAGAAGCAAGAGCTTGATATAAATACCAACCATTAACCATATAATTAAAACTCTTATCAGGACTATTAACTTGAACCACACCTAATGTCTTTTGCCAATGTTTTTTTACCATATCAAGTTCCTTCTTAGCTTTATTTACATCTGTAAATTTACTAAGCCTATTAGGAATATCTTCACTATCCATACTACTACCTAAAACAAAGACACAAGTAATCTCTTCTTTAGCATTTAAATCAACCTTCGTCTGAATACCCTTAGTTAAGATTTTATCATTAACAACAGATGCAATCTTCAAATTTGTTGACATAAACACACATACATCACTATATGTAATACTATATACATTTCTAAGTTTTAAGTAATTATCACTACCCATAAATTCTGTTAAGATATGTCTAGCTGTTTTCTCTTCAAAATTTCCAAAGACAGGATTAATCCAAAAATCAACATCAACAGTCATTTTTTCTGCTAACTTATTAGTCAACTTAACTAAATAAATTTTAACTGTATCTTCTAAAGCTACAAACTCCGTTATTTCTTTCTTTAATTCTTCATTTTCACTTTCTAAAATACTATAACCAAATCCATGAGTACATTTCATCGGATCAAAGATTTTACCATTAAACTTAAAACCTTCAGATTTATCATTAGCAACCATATCATTAGTCCATGAGGTAATCTTAAATTCAGATGAATTATAAGCATAAGTATAACCACAACCATTATTAGTAACAATTGTCCCAAAGTTTTTATTAGCAATAACATTACTCCAAGGAGTAGGTGTATCTTGATTATAGATTACATATTCACTACCATCTTTTTTAAAACCACCATAACCATTATCAAAAGTTAATTTTTCTAAAGGCATCTTCTCTAAATGTGTCTCAACCAAAACCTTTTCATAATTACTAGCTTTATTATGTTGCTGTAAAGCCCATATTTCTTCTTGTAAAGAATGATGATCTTTAATTTTAAAAGCTAATCTTGCTGCTACATAGAATAAATGTTTCTCATCACTAGAAAGTTCACTTCCATTAATTACCGTAACACCCCCAGGTGTATGATAAAAACTATTTAAAGTATATATTCTATAAAGTTCATCATCAATTTCTTTTTTAACAATTTTTGCATATTGAGCTGTTTCACTATTAATAATAACAATATCAACAAAAATTGAATTATTTTTATAATACTCAAAAGCTGTCAATATTTCTTTAACAAAAGTTAAATCAGCAATATCAAATATTTCTACTAAAACAATTGGTCTATCACCACTAACTCCAAATTTCCACAATGTCGCTTGAGATAAAGAGTTATTTCGTAACATTTCATTTCTCGCTTCTGTTACCGAAAGTCTTGTTGTTTGATATAAGTAATTTAACATCATATTATAAACTCTCATATCACTACCTGTAATATTCATATTTTTAGTATTAATAATATTCATTAATGTTGAAACTTTAAACGCTTTTTCAATCGTATAATTATCATTATAAGAAGCAATAATATCATCTATTTGTTCCCTACTCCGACCAAAACCAGTAATGATATAAACTGTGGTAGAACTATTAGGTAAAACCTCTATCGTATTTCTAATACTAAGTACTGGATCTAAACTAGTTCCTGCTACATTACTAAGATTGTTATAGATACCTAAAGGATCTTGCATTGTTCTATTACGGCCTAAGAAATTCTTACGTTCTGTCTCATAACTATATTCATCAAGTGGCTCTTCAATCACTAACCGATGAACCATATAACTATTAATATTAGTATCATTTCTACTCTTTCTTCTTACAATTAAAGAGTTACTCTTATGATCATACTCTGTAGTTAAAAACATACTATTAAATGCTCTATGAGAAACATCATCCATATTAGGAGATAAAATTGGTTCTGTATAAGTAGTAAGTTCTAATCTCTTTATATCATCACTTTCATTTTTAAAGGTAATCTTTCTAATCTCTGCATGATGATTTTTCGTAACAACTATTTCTGTTTTAGTCGTTATCTTTTTATCAGTCCGTAAATATTTAATCTTATCAGCAGCAAAGACAACCTCATATTTTTCTGGTTTTTTATTAATAGGAGCATAAGTATTAGAAAAGATATAATTAGTGTCTAAGTCTTTAATATATAAGAAAATTCCATAATCTTGTTCTGTAACTTTACGATATCTATTTAATTGTATTGTTCTATATCTAGAAAAACTATCCCCTCGATCATTCATAAGTAAACAGTATTTTTTATTGGATAAGACACTAACCTCAGGCAAATAAGAAATCTTATTGAAAATACGAATATCATTTTCAATTGTCTCTTTATCATAATCATATTTTTTATATTTAGCCATTTTCATATCAATACTTGTTCTAACCTGAACCTTTTCTTTTAATAGAATATCAAAAGTCCTAATATTAACATTTTGATGAAAATAGTTTTGTATCACTCCATCTTTTAAGTAATTAGCAAGTCCTACCAAACTCATTCCTTGATGATGAGCAAAGAAGGCCTTAACAACCCCAGGATTATCATAATCATATGACTCATAGAACCCATATTTACCTAACATATCAAGCTTTTTAAATTTCTCAAAGTTCTTATAAACATCTTTTGGAAACATAGAAATTGCCATTAAAGAAGCATAAGGAGCAATCACAATTCTATTTTCTCTATCTTCTTTCGCTTTTAAATATGGTGTTGAAAAAGCTTGATATTTATAATTTAAAGAGTTATCTAATTCATTATATGCTGATTCACTAATTCCCCAAGGTAAAAATCTAGAAACACTTTCTATATAATCTTCCTGACAAAATTTCGCAAAATGATAACTCTCATCAAGTAAAGTATTAGGATAATTCTTCATAAATAAAAGTGGCATAAAATATTCAAATGATGTTCCTGACCAAGAAATAAGTCCTTTTCTTCCTTTATAAGTTGTAAGTGATTTATCTAAACAAAACCAATGTTTACTAGGTGCATCACCTAAACAAATTGCAAGATAACTAGTTAACCGTGATTCACTAGCAAATTTATTATAGTTATATATTAAAAGTTTTCCTTCTAATTCATCATAACCAATACTAAAGACATCTAACTTTGTATAAAGCTTTTTAAAGTTAGTATTATTAATCAATTTATCACAGACTTTTACTAAATCTTTCTCTCCATGACTCATAAAGAATTCCCGAACCACCACTAAACTAGCAACAAAATTACCAGAATCTATTGTCGAAACAAAGTTAGGATACATTGACTTTAATGTTTTTATATCATACCAGTTATATAAGTGACCATGCCATTTTTTAAGTGATTCTACTGTAGTTAAAATTTTCTTAATTAGCTCTTTACCTTCATCATAAGAAATAAATTCTAAAGACACTGCACTAACAACACTTAACATAGAAAAACCAATTCCCGTAGGAGATGTTCTAAGATCAAGTTTCTCTTCTCTATTTTCTTGATAATTATCAGGAATTAAGTAATGATATTCTTCTTTTAAATTATCTTTAAAGTAACACCAAGTAAGATAGGCAATCTCTTTAACCTCTGCTATTTCTTTATCATCCAAATTCTTCGCATTTAAATCAATATCTAAACTAACGTAATATAAGACGAATGGCGCACTAATAAAAACAAATGCGAATATAACTGCATAAATATTCATAAAAATAATACCTAATATTAACAA
This sequence comes from uncultured Bacilli bacterium, assembly GCA_944331915.1. Lineage (GTDB taxonomy): Bacteria > Bacillota_I > Bacilli_A > RF39 > UBA660 > Onthousia. The sequence continues at coordinate 10,835 of CALVIR010000031.1, forward strand.
TAGAAAACTAAATTCTAAATGAAAAGTATAATGCTTTAAGTAAGAAGCAAAATTCTTATCAACTCTTTTAGCAGCTTCTTCAGCAGTTACCCAATTAAGCAAATTATCATGACTAATTAATAAGCGATAAATAGTTCTAAAGAAAGCATCTAAATATAATTTAGAGTAAAAAGGTAAAGTCGCTAAAATTATATATGATCTTAAAAATAAACTTTTACCTCCAAATAACAAATGTTTATAATAAACTGTCGCTTTTTCTTTTTTATTTTCTCTATAAAATATCTTACTTCTCACAAACAAAAGAATTGGTACAGCAATCTCTAAAAGCACCAGTAAAATCCACCATAAAGGACTAGTTTTACTAAAGAAAATAGCACCTAATAACACAAGTAACAACATTGGATATAAGAAAATCCGTACAATATTATCAAAGATTTTCCATTTTCCTAATAAATTAATAGGATTTTTTACTTTTTTTCCATTTTTATTACGTACAAATGGTAAAAGCCACCCTATAATTTGTACATCACCACGAGCCCATCGATGTTGTCTTGAGGTATCAGTCAAAAACTTAGATGGAAAGTCATCTATTAATTCAATATCACACACATAACCACATCGTAAGTAATTACCTTCTAATAAATCATGACTTAATACTAAATTATCAGGAAAAATATCTGCTAAAACTTGATCATATACTTTTAAATCATAAATACCCTTACCAATAAAGCTTCCTTCAAAAAAAGCATCTTGATATACATTAGGAACAATCGCACTATAAGTATCAAATCCCCCAATTCCTGCAAAGATTTGACTATATAAACTCTTATTAGTTGCCTCAATATCTAAACTAACTCTAGGTTGCATTATGCCATAACCCTTTATAACTTTAGTTCCTTCTTTATTTAAAACCGGCTGATTTAAAGGATGAGCCATCGCTCCCACAAGATTTAAAGCTGTATTAAGCACTAATCTATTATCTTGATCAAGAGTAATAACATATTTAATATCTAAAGAAAAATCTTTAAAAGTATTAGCAAAATACCAATAATCTTGTTCTTCTTTACTCATCTTTTTTAATAATAATTGATTAAACTGAAATAAAGCCCCTCTTTTTCTTTCATATCCTAAATAACAATTCTCATGCTCATTAAAGAATCGTTTCCGATATAAAAAGTAAAATAAATTCTTTTTATATTTTTTATTTAACTGTTCTGCACAATATTCTCCGTAAAGAGAAAGTTCTTCATCTATTTTTAACACCTCTTTTTTACTAGAGGTAACATCACCTAATAAGGTAAAGTATAAATTATCTGTTTTATTAATTAAGTAAAAGATTTCTAAGGTATCAAACATCTTCTTAATTTTCTCTTTACTATCAATAATAGTTGGTATTACTACCATTGTTTTAGCATCATCTGGTATTCCCTTAGAATAATCTAACTTAGGTAAAGGATAAGTTGGTACAAAGCGCATTAAAATTTGATTAAATATTTGCACAAACAATTGACTAACGGGAAGAATTAATAGAATAAAGCCTAATATCTTTGATGGAAGAAAATAGTTACAAAGCAATAAACTAACTACTACACTCACAATTACAATTGTTAAAATATATAATATAACTCTAAGCGTATTTTTCTTTTTAGGAAAAAGTTGAAACCCAATATGATAAAGATTACCATCAGTTTTAGCAAATAATTCTTGTAAATAAACTAGTTCATCTTTATGATGTTTTTTAGCAAGTTTTAACAATTGTTGACGATATAAGCATTTAGTTTCTACAGTCATCTTTGCATAAATTTCATCTTCTAAAAATAATTTCTCTGTCCTACTAACTTTTTTAAACAAGTTTTCTAAAGAAATATCAAAAAATTCTTTCATGTCTCCAAATATATTAGATATTAACATATCATTATCCATTCTATGTTGATAGCGATCATTAATTATCTCTTTTAAACTAACGCCCTTATTCTCTAACAATTCATTAAGTTCTTTAAATAGTTTATTACTCTTAGCACCTATTTCTCTTAACTGATTATTAATTTCAAATATATAATCAGCTTCTTCTCGAATAGATATATTATCATCTAAAAAGTCATCTAAACTAATCTCTTTCTCTTCTCTATTTTTAATTATTTTCGCTACTTTTTCTTTATTTATCAAACTATTATACTCTTCTTCACATAACACTGCTAACCGTCTTGTATATAAGAATAGTAAACATAACTTAACACTTGCAAGTTCATTATATGAAAAACTAATATTATTCTGTTTCTGACATTTATTTAATTCTGTCACTAATATTTTAAAACTTATATTATAATTGTAACGTTTAACAATATCTTTTAAGTACTGAAAAATAGACTCATAGTGTTTCAACCCTTTTTGAATCTCTCTTTTTTCATGAAGAAGATTAGTTTTATGTTCTACCAATAAATAAAAATTATCAATCAACCATTCATTAGTAATTCCAACATATTCCTTTTTCTTTGTCTTTTCAATTAAATAAATATAATATTCATTAATCTTCTCAAAATCTTTTAAAAAGTTCTTTACTAAATTAACCATAATTTCACCACCATACCCTGATTATATTGTCTCAACCTAATTATAACACATAGTTTAAAAAGTCTTTATATTATTTATATAACACATTTATATCAACAAAGCCATTTATTCCCTCAATCATCCCATCTTGACACAACTGCCACATCATATAATCTTTATCATAATCAGTCTCATCTGTATAATGTGCTAACCAGACCTTATTTTTATTATATTTCCAAATTGCATTCAAATAGTTCTTACTACCATATAAAACTGTCTCATAACCATTATCTTCTAAGACTTTAAAGTAACTTTCTGCTACTTCATTTAATTGATACAAACTAAGATTCATGTTATTAAAGGAAGAATAACATTCAAAATCAAAAGCGACAGGAAGCGTTATTTCATAATCTTTAATTTGTTCTACAACCCATTCTGCCTGCTTCTTTGCTTCTTCCGTACTATCGGCATATGAATAAAAATAGATTCCTACCATCAAATCATTCTCTAAAGCCTTTTCTATATTTCTCTTAAAGTAAGGATCAAGTACATACTCACCACCTACTCCACTTTGCGAACCAACTCTAATCATTACAAAACTAGCACCTGCTTCTTTAACTTTAGAAAAATCAATTGCCCCTTGCCACTTAGAAACATCAAGTCCCACCAAAGTATCACTAGTTTTATGTAATGCTAAAATATCATTAAAATCAGTGTAAGCAATCTCACCACTACTACCTCCACCAGTAACTGTTCTAGGTTCATAAACATATAAAGTAAAATCTACACTCTCCATATTTCCACTACTATCAACCGCTTCATATACTAAAGGATAATTACCAACTGTATTTAAATCATAATCCCCTTTAATCGTACAAGTAGGATTACTATCATAATTATCAGCACAAAGTATTTCACTTTCTAAATCAGCCTCTTCTCCTACTCTAACCCTATAACTATTAGATAACCAAATCAAAGGTTCTTCCAAGTCTTTAATATCTATTTTAAAAGTCCCCATTCTCTTCTTCTTATCTTTATTTAAGTAAATAAACTGAATCTCTTTTTCTCCTAATTCTTTCGTCTCAATACTTTTATCTTCAACTATTTCTCCTTCTATATCTTTAATAAAATCACTAACTCTAACCTCACTATAAACATTAACAGAAAGATCATCATTTAAAGTAAACCCACTATTATCTACCACTATTCTATTATTGAAATATATGATAAGACCAATAACTATTATTATAATGATCAAAATACTAATTATTATTCCTACTTTTCTTTTTGTCATTACCTCACCTCTTACTCATTTTCTTACTTTTATTATATCATCTTTTTCAAGTTCCCCAACTACTAAAGATGAATTTATATTATGTTTTAAAAAGTTATTTATAACCTCTTTCTCATCATAATTAGCATAACAATACTTGCAAAAATGTTTACACGAATTATAATAACCTATATCAACCATCTCCACACAATTACAAAGTCCCCCTTTTCTTACTTTACTTTTCTTAAATTTATCTTTACCAGTTAATCTTTTCGCAAGCTCTACTCCCAAGCAATCTCCTTTTATAAATCCATATTCCACTAAATTCTCTTGTTCAAAACAAGTCTGTACTGTCATATTATATTTACGAGCAATCGAACTAAAAGATATTCCTATTATTTTATAATCATCACTAGTCATCGGTTTAACTTTCAAAACATTCATATTTTGTCTTACATTTTTATAATCATCAATAAAAGATACTATTATATGTTCAACATAACCAGTAAGCAAACTACAAAGACGTTCAAATGCTTTAATATGATAATCTAAATTATATTTATCACTTAAAAATATTGGATCATATCTAACATATATATTATCACTACCAATAATTTTAGATATTTCTCTAACACTTTCAATTATCTTATCCTTTTCTAATACATTAGGTTCAATATCTCTTTTATATGGAGTAATTGTAACATTAAATAAAATAGGTTTACTTATCTCTTTTAAATAAGGAATAATAGGTCTAGGATCTTTAGTACAAAAGTAAATTAAATCAACATCTTCAAAATATATTCTACTTACTTGCTTATTATAAAAAGGATTCCTAACATCGACAAATCCTTCTTTAAGTCTATTCATAAACCAAGGAGTATAAAAAGCAGCAATATCACATCTTCCACTAGCAAAAAGAATCATAAACATCACCTCCCATAAAATCGTCTAACAAAGTCTCATAATATATTTTATAACATTTTCCTTACATTTAAATAGTTAAATTAGTACTATATTTAGTGGGAAGATTTCAATATGAGTGTCATCACCTTTTATCTTAGGAAAGGAGCCTTGATAAAAGTAAGAAGCAAAACTTTTATTTTAAGACTTTTAAAGTCTTGCACTTTTATTATTTTAAGCCTTACCCTATTGGTAATATCGATTGAAATATAAAACGACACTCAACATATAGTTTGAGTGTCACAACTAATAATAATTAGAGACGACATTCACTTAATGAATTGAATGCTCATCTTTTTTATTGTATGAATTTTCTTCTTACATATACATCATATCACAATAATCAATTAATTCAATCTTATTTTTTACACTTTCTAATCTTTAACTATATTTCTTATATCAAAAAATACACCATTTATAACTTTAGACTGTGGATAGTCATTACAAACACCAATCTCCATTATATTATCCTTATCAACAATATCTACACTATTCATAACACTTTCAAATTTACTAATTACATATTTACCATATTTATCTTCTAGTTCATCTACACAACGAATAGTTACAAATAATTTCACCCTCTTATCTAACATTTTATTTAATTCTAATAACATTGGAATATCACATAAACCATCTAAATAGAAAGTAAATTTCATATTACTATCTAAAGACACATTAACTAATTGATCTATTAAAATATTACCTAAATTACTTAATTTCTCATTACCTATAATAAATATAGCTGTTTTATTTTTAATACTAGTTAAATCAATCTCATTACCTAATAAATTATTAAGTAATTGTTCTCTTACACAAAATTCATTTAATTTCTGTTTCATAACCGAAACAACACTTTCTCTAGTATCTTTTGGTGCATATACAATTGAACTACCTGCAATATAAATACTATCTAAAACATCTAATTTATCAAAATACTTAACAATTTTATCACTCATACTAACCATAATCTGAATACTACCTAAATTAATTTCTTCATTTAGAGCTTCTTTAAATAAAATTAAAACTAAAGCTAAAAAATAATCAGCAGCACTATTTTCCCAAAAAGGATCAGCATTACGATTACTAGATTTAAATATTTCTAGACCAATTTCTTTTATTATTTCTACAGCTTTATCTTTATTACCATTTTTATAATATATATATGGTAATATTAAAGGATTATAGCTATTACTTTTATAAGTATCATTTAAATTTAACACCAAAGTTGTATAATCATTTTCATCTAACACCTTTTTAAAGGTCCCAAAATATTCTTCCTTATTATCTAATATTAGTAAATTCTCTTCACTCTTAATAGATTTTAAAACCTCATTAAACATAATACCTGTTGTTTTATATGTATTAATTTCTCCAATAATTAAATTTGTATTTTTCATATCTTAAACTCCTCCTAAAATATTGATTTTTTCTTAATTATTTCTTTTTCTTCATTATTATCTGATATAACACCATTTTTAATTTTACTTCGTAAAATATCAACTTTCTTTATTGCTTCATTAGCAAGCTCAATACTTTCCAGTAATTTTTCCTTTCTTTTAAGAAATAATTCTTCATTAAAGTTATTCCAATTATCTCTAATCTCTTCCAGAGTAAATCCTACATTTTTTAAATCATTTATGAGTTCTAAATCTTTTATCTGTTCTTCTTTGTAATACCTATAATTAGTAAATAAATCAACCTCACAAGGTTTAAATAAATCAATACTATCGTAATATCTAGGGTGTAAATTTTTTTTGTAGGTAAATAGTAGTTAATGATATATTTCATTAACTACTATTTTTTCTATTTCACCCC
>CALVIR010000032.1 GCA_944331915.1 uncultured Bacilli bacterium
CAAAATCTATTAAAAGTGAAATTTCATGACTTAATTCCCGTCATTATTAAAACGGGAAATTCAAATTTTATTTAATGCTTATAAATATGATACTTGCATTACCTGTAAAAAATATCTATAATAGAATATGAAGAATAGGTAATACTAAAGGTAGTGGAGGTAGTACATAGATGAAGAATAAGAAAGAAAAAATAATAGTATTAGGATTAATATTAGTATTAGTAATAGCAGTAATTGGAGTAAGTTATGCTGCCTTTAGTTATACGGATACTGGTACTCAAGTAAACAGTATTACAAGTGGTGCTATTAAGATGACTTATGAAGAAAGTAGTAATGTGATAAGTATGAGTGGAGCATTACCTACCACAGATAAAACAGGTAAAGTAAGACTTAATCCTGGAGAATATTTTGATTTTACGATATCAAGTACTATTACTGGTAATGTTAATATTAACTATGAGATTAGTGCTAAAGATGTAACAACAGCTGATAGAAAAATAGATGGTTCTAATATAAAACTTTATCTAACAAGAATAAAAGAAGATGGAACAGAAGAAGAGTTAATGACACCAGAGACATATAACGAAGAAGCAAGTGCCAATAATTATACCGGACGCCCAGCAGGAGAAATGAGTTTATATACTAGTAGTATGAATAGTAGTGAAAGTAATAATTATAGATTAAGAATGTATGTAACTGAAGAATACAATCCGCAAGGCGATGGAGGTAATCTGTCATTTAGTGTGAAAATAAACGTCTATGGTAAAGATGGAGAAAAAATGCCTGTAAAGGTTAATTCTCCAGAATTAGATAGTAATATGATTGCTGTAAGATATGATGGATCTAATTGGATTAAAGCTGATACAAGTGATGATAATTGGTATAATTATGATAAACAGGAATGGGCTAATGCCGTAACAGTAAGTAGTTCAACAAGAGATACATATTTAAGTGCAGATGTAGGAACAGTAGTAAATATGGATGATATAGAGACTATGTGGGTATGGATACCAAGGTATAGTTATACAATTGGTAGTGAAGATGGGTCTAATTATTATGGAAAACAAGGAGATTATTTAGATAGTACACCTTCAGCTTCACAACCAGGGGAGATAGATATTAAGTTTATAGGTGTTGATGAGAAAGATACAGGTACAGCTAAGTATATAGCTACAGAAACACCAAAGAATTGGTATACGCCAGATGCTTTTACCTTTGGAGATGAAGAGTTAGCAGGAATATGGGTAGGAAAGTTTGAGACAAGTAGTAGTGATCCTTCTGCTAGTTATGGAGGAAGCAATAATACAAGTTTAGATGCAATGATAAAACCAAATGTCACGAGTTGGAGAAATATAAATGTAAGTAATATTCATACCGTAGCAACAAAGGTAAGTGCAGCAGGAAATAGATATGGATTTAGTGAAAGTATGAACTCACATGCGATGAAGAACAGTGAATGGGGAGTAGTAGCATACCTTTCACAAAGTAGATATGGTAAGTTAGGAAATGAAAACTTTACAGGAGCCAATAAAGAGGTATATCAAAATAAGAGTGACCAATATATAACAGGATGTAGTTATGGAAGCCCAAGTAATGGAAATATAGATTATGGATGCCAATATCAATATAATATAGATATAAGTGGAGCAGGAGCAAGTACAACAGGAACGATATATGGAGTATACGATATGTCAGGAGGAGCTTGGGAATATGTAATGGGTAACTATAATGATACAATAGGTAGTTCCGGATTCTCAGCAATGCCTGATGCCAAATACTATGATAAATATACAAGTGATAATGTAAGACAAGCATGTAATGGAGGAGAATGTTTAAGCCATGCTTTAAGTGAGACAGCAGGATGGTATAGTGATGCACAGAATATGATAAGTGCTACTTACCCATGGTTTGTGCGCGGCGGTAGCTATGTCAATGATGCTAGTGCTGGTGTGTTTTATTTCTACAATGTCGTTGGTAATGGCGGCAGTGATAGGTCGTTCCGCCTCGTGATGAGCGCGACTAGTCCGTAAGGATTGTTAAGCGAATAGAGGCTTGAACGAAATTGAGCAAATTATAGCTTGGCTATGATTTGCTTAAGCACTAATATGAGAGCGTATTATCTAGTGTGTGAAAAGCATACTAGATTTTTTTGACAAAATAAAAGTGAGTTTAATCTAACTAAATGTTTATGTTTTTGTATATGCTTTTTAGTTTATCTTTTATCTCATTGCTTGTGAATAAGTAATCTATAGAGTTGTAGTTGCATTTGACTAAGTCTTTTATGGTAAGATTTGTTTCTTTTAGAATACGGTTATATTCTTCGGTTATATTTATATTTGATACAGTATCATTGTCGGTGTTAATGGATATATTAATGCCTTGGTTGTATAGTTCTTCAATTGGATGTTTACCTTTAATAGCTTCTGTTTGGTAGTTGCTGGTTAAACATATTTCAAGAAGAACTTTTTCTTTTTTTATTCTGTCTAAAGTTTCTTTATCTTCAATACATCTGATACCATGTCCTAGTCTTTTAGTTCCAAAGTCTAAGGCACTGTTGATACTGTCTTTTCCACTTGCTTCGCCAGCATGAATAGTATAGGGGATATTTTCTTTTTTAGCATAATCAAAGATGTATTTAAAGTCTTTGGTTTTATAGATATTTTCGGCTCCGGCTAGGTCAAGAGCGGTTTGATATTTCTTGGCAAGGGATACAACTTGTAAATTATCTTCTTTACTAGAGTCTCGCATACAACAGAGGATTAAACTGCAGTCAATATTATAATCTTTTGTGGCTTTCTCTTTGCCTTTGATTACAGTTTTTATAGCATCATCTTTAGTTAGACCTTTAGCTTGGTGTTTTAAAGGGGCGAAACGTATTTCGGCATAAACTACGTTTTCACTTGCTAACTTTTTTAATAGTGTATACGTTGCTTCTTCTAGTCTTTCTTTAGTCGTTAAAAGACTACAAGGAATAGTAAATTTAGTTAGATAGTCGTTTAGATTATGGCAGTCTTTATCAACAGATAAAAGCTTTTTTACTTGTTCCTTGGTGTAGTTATAGCCATCTTCATGGAGCCATTTAACGGCTAGATCTAAATCTAGGGATCCATCTAAATGAAGATGGAGAATTATTTTGGGAATATTTTCTGTAGTCATATTTCCTCCTTATACCCGTAACTTGAAAGTTTTAGGGGCTAATTTATAGATTAAAATAAGGGATATTAAACAATATAAAATACTAAATATTATCGTCATTAAACCAAAAGAGAAGATTGGTATTTGTAACTCTATCATCCAGTAGCAGGCAAGATAGGTTAGAAAGTTTACAACTTGATAGGTACTACTTTTCATTTCACTATTAACATTGTAAGGTTGGAGTAAGTAATACATTACTAAGTGATGAACAGAGAAGAAGATACTCATAGCAATGATTGAGATAAAGAGAAGGGGATACTCTAAAATATTATCTGTACCACCTGATACGAAAAGAATTAAGGTTAAACCTAGACCAATTATCGTTGCTGGTAAGAGGTTTATGATAATAACACTTTTTAAACGTTCTCTAAAGAGATTTAAAATAACTTTAGGCTCTCTATAGAACCCATAGGTTAGCATACTATGATCACAGTTCATAAACATTGCTTGACTTACAACTTGACCACGGTTAATAAGATACATGATAAAGACAAAATATGGTAACATAACAAGAAGCCAGTTATTGATTTCTAGGGCAAGAGGAGGTAGAGCTTTTATTATAATAATACAGACGATTATGGCTATTAAAGCAAAGACTGTTACTTTTTTTGCTGAACTTAATAAGATTTTACTATGTCTTTTGACAAATAGATCATTAAAATAAGCATAACCATGTTTATTACTGGTAACATTATCTTTAATATTTATTTGTTTTTCAATTTGTTTTTTTTGGATATTCGTGTTATTAGTCTTATAACTTGCTAGATTCATATTTCCTTCAGTTAAAATAATCTTATATATTTCTTTATACTTGTTAAAATTATTTAGATAACTTAATCTTGTTAGAGAAAAGATAATTGTTATAATCATAAAGATTAGACTAGGTATTAAAGGAATAGTTAGATGGAAATAAGGTAGAGCGAAGGCTAGAGCTAGAAGAATACCAGTTAGAATCCACATACCTTTTAGAGGATGATTTTCATCAGTTATTTGGTCTTTCTTTTCATATTGTTTTAAGAGGTAAGATGCGACTATTATTTTAGTAGCAGCGACAAAGAAGGGGATGATTAAACAAATAATTAGGGGAACATGAGACATTAAACCAAAGATAATGGTGAATGGTAAGAAACCTACTATGACTTTTAGAATGGTGTAATAATAGTTTGTTAATGTATAAAGTTTAGCATCCATTCGTAAAGAAAACATGGCATAATATTTATCTTTGGTAGGATTAAACATGTAAGTATTCATAAAAGAACCTGCTATAGTTAGAAAGATAAAAATGTGGATAAAGACAGAGTTTGATGATTCACCTTCATAAATACTTGCTAGAGAAAAGATAATGAGAAAGACATAGAGAAATTTACCTAAGAAGGTATCTATTAATTCTAGGATAATACTAAAGATTAAACCTAAGACTTTAAGAGGTTTATTACTGTATAAAGTGTTTTTTAAAAGACTTTTTATGATTGGTAATTGCTTAACGGAATAAATAAAAGTGTTAACGCGATAAGTAGTTTTTAATTTAAAAGATTTCAAAAAGCAGGAAAACATGTTATTTCTCCTCCGTTAAAGCTTTAATTATTTTGTCTTTCATCGCTTGATCAGTTAAGTTTTTACGATCTATTTCTTCTAGTTTACCATTATTTAAGATAACTATTTCATCACATAAACTTAAAGCTAATTCCATAATGTGGGTAGAAAAGATAATGATATGATCTTTTTTTATTGATTTTAACATCTCTTTCATTTCTTCTGCTACAACAACATCTAAAGAGGTTAATGGTTCATCTAGTAATAAAACATTTGGGTTAGCGATAATATTAACAAGCATCTGCATTTTATTTTTCATACCATAGGAATAGTCTTTTAAGAGTTTATCACGATCTTCTTCAGCGATATGAATAAAATCAAAGTATTCATCAATTGTTTTTTTCTCTTTTAATTTATCTTCATTGATATCTAAAAAGAATTTTAAGAACTCTCTTGCAGTTAGAAATTCTGGAACATTAGGTGTTGATAAGACATAACCGATATCAGTTAATTGTAAAGTGTTTGTTTCATTATCTTTTATTAGATTAAAAGTACCTTCATCAAAGGGAATATCTTGATCTAGACAGTTAAAAAAAGTGGTTTTACCAGAACCATTACGTCCTAAGAGGCCATAAATCTTTCCTTGCTTAAAGGTAAAGTTTATATCATTTAGAACAATTTTTTCTTCAAAACTTTTAGTTAGATGATTAATTATTAATTTCATGTTTTTTCTCCTTTACTACATATAGCTTAATTATATATAATTAATGCATTTTCTTCAACAAAAAAACTACCTAGAAATTAAATAATTTTGGTAGTTTTTCTTTTGGTTCTATTTGCAAGTGTATCCAGAGTCTTCTAGACTAGATTTGATTGTATCATAGCTGTTGTCATCTGATTCATCAAAACCAAGATCGGCTTTTTCTTCATCTGTCATTTCAGAGAAATCTGCACCCATAGTTAGAATGAATTTATTGCCATCTCTTTGAAAATCAATATCTACACCGGCATCTTCAAATTCTGATGTCATAGAATCTTTAAGATAATCTTCAAATTCATCTAGGTAACCAGAATATTCTTCACCCATTTCAAAGGTGCTAGTTGTTTTGAAGCTGGTGGCAGTATCATTTTTGAAAGAAACTCTCATTTCTGTTATTTGGCTCATTCCATCTTCACTATTTTCCATGGTACAAGTTAACGTTTTTCCTCCACCACAACCAGTTAAAGTAAGAAGCATAACTCCTGCAATTGATCCTAAAATTACTCTCTTTTTCATATGTACCTCCATATTTAATATATTATAAGAAATGGTAAATGGCAATAGAAAATGAAATTTTTGTGAAATTTTATTTTAGACGTGTAAATACTTGTGTTATAATCTATGATATATAGAGGATGTTTTAATATGGAGAAAGAAGTTTTAGAGAAAAGATGTTTTGAATTGATAAAAAAATTGATTGAGAAATCAAATAGCCAAGAGCTTTCTAGTTCTGAAAAAGGATTGTTTATGGAAAGTTTTTTGAACTTAAGTAAGAGTGATAGATTCCTTTTATTAAGAGAAGATGTAATATCTGACTTTATAAAAACTATTGATGAAGAAATAGTAGATAATAATTTTAATATTAGAGATAATTTTTGTTTTACAGTTTTCCAAGATGAGATAAAAACAAAGTGTAAAGATATTGCTAATCCTAACTTTGATACTTTATTTGCAACTATTTATAGGAAAGATATATTGTTAAATGATAAAGAGGTTTTGGCAGCTCTTTCAAAGGAAAATCAGAATATTGTAATAGCAAAATATAATACTTTACCTTATAATGAGAGAACTATAGAGAAAAATACAGCTGTTTTAGAAACTCTTCCTTGTAAAAGGTTAAAAGAATTTGTGAATTGTTATCCAGCAGAAGAAAAAGATGAAAGTACAATGAGTTTTATGGAAAGATTTAGAAGCCGTAAAATAGTTGATAATAATACAAGACTTAAAGAAATGGGGTTTTCTTTTGGAAAGGCAGTTATATATTTAAAAGAAGAAACAGATTTAGATGAAGACAAGATGGTGGCTGTTTTAAATGAAGCTTATAAAGAAGAGATGAGTGGTTGGAAAGAGTTTTCAATAACTGATATATATAATGGAGTTATAGATAATAACTTTCAAAAAGCAGTAAATTTAGAAGAGTTAGATAATGACTTTAAAGCTGTTTTACCGGATTTATTAGAAGATGATTTTTCAAAAGAACAATTTTCTTCTCTTGCTATGACAATTTTAAATGTTAATCAGTATAGTAAAGTACCTATTGAATATATAAAATTGTTTTTAGTACAATTAGCTAAACAGATAGCAAAAGAGAATAATTTACCATTACATGAGGTGACTTTCCAATTAATGAAACCAGGAATGAGAGGGGAACATAGTGTTAAAGCAAATATTTCTGATATTACTTTTAATTCTATATATTTAGAACAAAATAAAGAGGCTTTAATTCAAAATATAGAAGATATCTTTCATGAAGAAAGACATATTAAACAAAGATTTACTAGGGATAAGCTTAGTATTTATAATCTCTTATATACGATTGATGAAATTTACGGAGAAAGTTATTATAATAGTCACTATAATGATATAAATAAAGAACGTGATGCCAGAAGAGCTTCTAAATTACAAACTTATGCATTCTTTAAGCAGTTTAATGTCGGACTTTCCCAAGAATATTTAATGATGATGAAAGATAATCCAACGCATTTTTATACATATGATGAAGATAAAGAAAATTTAAAGAAAGCAATAGTTCCAGGTGAAGATGAAAATTTAGTTCAAGGCTTTGTTTCTAAATATTCACCTGAGGAATTAAAAAGTTATCGGCAAAAGTATGGTATTTTAAGTTATATTATGGATGAAGACGGAAAACTTTATTCACAAGAAGAATTAGAAGCTAAAATGGTAACTATAAATAAAAATGATAATCATGATGAGTATTTCTTTTATAAAAATTATTTACAGCTTTTAAAAGGTAATTTACAAGATGATGATATAGTGTCATTTACTGATAGTATGAGTGATGATGATTTAGTAAAAGAAAATATTCAGGAGAAGCAGTCATTAAAATAAATATAGTTCTAGTTATTAAAAAATAAGATGAAAGAACTAATATGGATGATGAATAATTAGGTAGATTAAGATAATTTGATAGTTTTAAGGAATAGTGAAAAATAGGCTTAAATATGCAATATGATAAAAGTTTTAAAAATAAAAAAACTATAAAGGATAAATAGTCCAATATAGTTTTTTTGTTATTGTTTTAAATTCCAAATAGTGTCTTCTAAATAGTTATTTTCATTTACAGCTCTCAGCTTGTTGTTATCTTCAATAACAAAGATGATGTCCGTTGTTTGAATATCTCCTGCCATTAAAGTAACAATTTTATTGTATTGAAGATCATAACTACCATACCAATCCATCCACCCTTTTTCATAAACAGAGTTATCAGATGAAAGGGTAATTTCTGTGTCTCCATAGATGTAAGTACCATAAGCGATTCTATATGTATCGTTATAAATACCATTTTCATCTTTTCTTAAGACGTTTCCTTTTATTTCATCAACGGCATTATCTAGTGTAGTTGTATCGGTATCTTCATCTTTTTCTACTAGTCTTTCAAGACTACTGTCAAGTTTATCTTCTTCAATTTTGTAAAAGTTTATTGCTTGGTCAATTAGGACGTAATCTTTATCAAGATCATCTTCACTAATTTCTTCGATGTCAGTCTTATTTTGAATAATATCAGAAATAGAGATATAGGTTGGATGAGAGTCGATTTCATTTATAAAGTATTGAACTTTATCTTCTTCAACATTATATAAATAATTTAAACTGACAGAACGATATGTTTCACTGGCAAAGACTTCATCTCCTTGAATGCTTAAGATGATAATTTGATAGATACTATCTTGATCCATATATTTTACGACGAGAATAGGTTCTTCTTTTTCTTCAGTAGTTAATAATACTCCTGTCACTTCGTCAATATCATCAAGGGTGAAAAGTTCATCTTGTAAATATTCTTTATAAAGGGTTAAGTAATCATCCTCTTCAATTTCTTTCTCTTTTTCTTCAACATTATTGTTGTTATTTTCTTTTGTTGGTTCTTTTTCTTTTGTAAAGTAACTAACAGTGAAAAAGGCACCAATTGCAACTACAATTAAGATAACAATAAGTATAATAATTCCTTTCTTTTTCATTCACTACCTTCCTTTCTAGTTTATATTATCATTATATGTAAAATTTATCAATATAAATAAAATTCCATTTATGACAGGGGATGAGAGAATCGAACTCCCAACAGTGGTTTTGGAGAGAAGGTCTATAATCTTTTGAAATGCTTTGAAACGTAGTGAAATCAAGGCATTTCAAAGTATTTCAACAGATTTAGAATATCCCTATTTTTCTAACTTTTTTGGGCTGTTTCGAACAAAGTGGCACTAGAGTGGCACAGGCTCATTTCTGTTTGATTTTTTCTGTGGCACAAAATAATAAACCGAATATCATAGCCCTAGACTAATAGACACCCTAACTGATTAATCAATTAGAGTGTCACATAGATCTTTAATACAATATAATTTTATAAAGTATATTCTTTCTTCTTCAGAAAGAGGGGCAGAATTCTTTTTAAAAATCTCAAGTAACTTTTCATAATGACCATTAATACTATCATGGCTTGCTACAATCATATAATCTTTAGATACAGTAGTTAGATTTAAATCAATTCCATTAATTTTAGCAAGTTCTTCAATGAACTCTCTTTGAGATCTACCATTGCCTTATCTAAAAGGATGAAGAGCATTAATATCTGCAAATAGTTCGACTAGTTTTTCTAGTTTAACTTCATAACTATATTTAGTAAAATATACTTCTTTTTTTAATTTACTAAAAATATCATTAGCGAAAGAATCAATATATTCACATAAACAAAATAAATCTTGTTTAGCAATATTACAGTTTCTGATATCTCCAGCCCATCTATAAATATCTTGAAAAAGAAATTTATGAATAGATTTTAAATGATTGAAATCAAAATATCCTTGTATAGGTTCTTCATTTAATTGAGCAGTACGTAATGTAACTAAACCATGTTCAGCATCATAAAGATCCTTTTCATTTGTAATATAAGTTTGTTAATCAAAACATCAGAATCTTTATAACAATAATTTGCAGTTTTTTCATATATGTATTTATATTTATTATCCATAAATTTTCCTATACTTATCAATTATTTTTTTTCTTTCAGCATTAAAGGTTGTTTTACCTGTGTAACAATTATATAAAATAGACTTTAAATCTTTTGTTAAAGGCATACCTTCCTGTGCCATAGCACCATCTACTTTTTTAATTTTATTTTGGATTTCTTTTTCATTTTTAATGACTTTCATAGATATCACCAGCTTCCATTTTATATTATATATCTTTGTTAGATTAACATACTAGGAGCATTTATTTACTCTATAAATTAATTTTTTTAGATGTTAATTTCTTAATGGGTTTTGCGACTTGATTACTAGATCCCCAAAAACCTATATAATTAGCAATTCTACTTTTAAATCCTTCTTCATTAGGCACTATATTTTTATCTTTAAAGATATCAAGAATAGGGTATATATCTAATAAGTAATTTTGACAAGATTCTAAATATTCATTTAAATTATCATGATTAATTTCTTCGCCTGTTAAATAATTAAGTAGTTTATAATTTTCATTTTTATATATATTAGGACTCAACAAATCAATGTTCAAAAAAGTTGTGGATGTTGTACTAGATTACAGAACAACTAAATATAATGAGCATATATAAAAATATGTTCATTTGCTTTGCATAAAAAAAACGATTTCAATCTTATAAATTAAGATTGAAATCGGTATTATTTTATGGCAGGGGATGAGAGAATCGAACTCCCAACAGTGGTTTTGGAGACCATTATTATACCATTTAACTAATCCCCTAAGTTGTGTCAAAATTGACACATGTAATTAGGACTAAATTTATGCACGTGTTAATTATAACATAGTTT
Organism: uncultured Bacilli bacterium; assembly: GCA_944331915.1. Classification (GTDB taxonomy): domain Bacteria; phylum Bacillota_I; class Bacilli_A; order RF39; family UBA660; genus Onthousia. Next base: position 10,792 of record CALVIR010000032.1, read on the forward strand.
TATTTAGTTTGACAATATTTTTTAGTGAAGAGGTGGACAAATACTGGGATCTGGTAAATAGAAACAGTGGTTTTTGAATCTACCAGCAAGGGATTGATCATACCAAGTACTGATACAATTGTTGCCTTTTCCTGGAGCATAAAACCATAAAGCATTAGTGGCAGGATAGTAATATTCACCTTTTAATGTTCTTTCAGCAAGTTCTCGTTCTTTTATAGTAGAACCGGAGGTAAATTGAGGACTATTTATACCAGCAAATCCTCCAGGAGATTGATAAACCATTTTGGTAACGGTAGTTATATTTCTAAAAGTATAACAGTTTGCTAAGACACGGTTTACACCAACATTGCCAACCATTAACATCCCATATTCTCCTTCACCAACAGCTTCAGCACGCATTAATCTTGCTAATAAATCTAATTCTTCACTTGTGTAAGCTACAATATGTGACATTTTATCACCCTAATATAATTTATGTGATGACTTTTGAAAATGTTCTTAGGGAAATATGGTCTATTCAAAAGATAAATAATGGTATAAAATAAAGATGTAGATATATACTTTGTTTTGAGGTGATAGGATGAGAAAGAAAAAGAGGAAAAGAAAGATTTTAATAATATTTATTATTATTTTGTTACTTGCTTTAGGTGGAGGATGTTATTACTATTTTGTTTATCTTGGTAATGAGGTTTCTATTATACCTGATTCTACGAAAGAGGAAGAATTAAAAGTATATGATGTTAATAGTAATGAAAGACCTATAGCAGTTATGATTGATAATAATGTGGAAAATGATGAACAAGTAGGATTACAAGATGCTTATTTAACTTATGAAATTATTGTTGAAGGTGGTTTGACTAGAATAATGGCTATATATAAAGATGTTGATACTAGTGTGATTGGTCCTGTTAGGAGTAGTAGACATTATTTCTTAGATTATGCTTTAGAAAGTGATGCGATATATGCTCATTATGGATGGAGTACTTATGCTGAGAATGATATTAAAGCTTTAGGAGTTGATAATATTAATGGACTTTATGATGATGCTTTTTATAGAGATAGTAATATAGCAGCACCACATAATGTATTTACTAGTATTAAGGCTTTGAAAGAAGAAGCGAAAGCTTTAGGATATAGTCTTACCTCTAATAATTATGAGAACCTTAATTTTGTTAGTAAAGAAATATCTTTAGAAAAGATAGATAATGATAATAATTGTGATGAGGATACTTGTTCTTTAGAAGGAGAGAAAGCTAGTAGTATTACAATTCCTTATTCACGGGGAGAGATTAGAAGTTATACGTATGATGATATTAATAAATATTATCTTAGATTTATGAATAATATTCCTCATACTGATAGAGATAGTGGGGAACAATATCATTATAAAAATATTATTATTATGAAAGTTGATAATGAAACTTTAGATAGTTCAGGAAGACAAGATTTAGATACTGTAGGAACTTTTGAAGGGTATTATGCAACGGATGGATATATTATGCCAATAACTTGGGAGAAGGAGACACGAAGTGGAAAAACTAGTTACTATTATAGTAATGGTGATAGAATAGAGGTTAATGATGGTAATACCTTTATTCAAGTTATGCCTAGTAATATGGATGTTGCAATTAACTAAATTATAAGTGGGTGGTGTTTGTGAAAAAAACAAAGTCTTTAGGAGATGTTAGGATTAAAAGGCCTAATAAAAAAAAGATAGTTGTTATAATTTCTGTTATTAGTGTCATAGCTTTCTGTTTATTAGTTTGCTTATTTTACTTTTTGCTAGGTAAAAAAGAAATGGAACCAGTTAAAGAAGAGAAGACTGAGGTGAATGATATTAATACAGTAGAGAAGAAAAAATTAACTGTCTATGATACTAGTAGTAATAAACGTCCAATAGCAATTATGATTGATAATAATGTAGGTAATAATGCTCATGTGGGATTACAAGATGCTTATTTGACTTATGAAATTATTGTTGAAGGTGGTTTGACTAGAATAATGGCTATATATAAAGATGTTGATACAAGTGTAATTGGACCTGTTAGGAGTAGTAGACATTATTTTTTAGATTATGCTTTAGAAAGTGATGCGATATATGCTCATTATGGATGGAGTACTTATGCTAAGAATGATATGAGTTCTTTGGGTGTTAATAATATAAATGGCTTATATGATGATGGTTACTATCGAAATTATAATATAGCAGCGCCACATAATGTGTTTACAAGTATTAGTGATTTAACTGAGGTAGCTAGTGAAAAAGGATATCGTGTAACTAGTGATAACTATGAACTTTTGAATTATACACCTGATGTTATTGATTTGAGTAGTTATGGAGGAGTACTTAATGCTAATAATGTTAGTGTTACCTATTCATATAATGTTAGAAGCTATACATATGATGCAACAAATAAATATTATTTGTGTTATATGAATAATAGTCCCCATATTGATAGAGATAGTAAAGAACAATATCACTATAAAAATATTATTATTATGAAAGTTAGTAATAAAACTCTTGATAGTTATGGTAGACAAGATTTAGATACAGTGGGAACTTTTAATGGTTACTATCTTACTAATGGTTATGCTATACCTATTACTGGAGTTAAGGAAGCAAGAAATGGGAAGACACATTATTATTATGAAAATAAAGAACTAGAGGTTAGTGATGGTAATACAATGATACAGATTGTACCTATTAATAGTAATATCACAATTAGTTAGGGGGTTCTATGAGAAGATTAAATAAATATAAAAATGACATTATTAGTGTTCTTACTTTGATTATTATTAGTTTAATCATTATTTTAGTTTTAGTTAATTTTACAAATATTTTTGGTTCTAAAATGGATTTTATTTCGCAACATGCAGTTTTTCCAGATTATTTAAGAAAATTATTTTATGATACTTTGGATTTTTTTCCTAATTTTGCTTTTAATTTAGGAGGAGGGCAAAATATTTATAATATTTCTTATTATGGTCTTTATAATCCAATTATTATGTTTTCTTATCTATTACCAATGGTACCGATGCTTACTTATATTCAAGTTAGTATGATTGTTCTTTTAATTGTAAGTATTATCTTAATGTATTATTTAGTAAGAAAAAGATGTGATATTAAGATAAGTTTTATTAGTACTTTATTGTTTATAACGGCAGGATGTTTAATTTTTCATTTGCATCGTCATATTATGTTTGTTAATTATTTACCATTTCTTCTCTTAGCATTAATAGGAGTTGATAGGTATTTTGAAAAGAAAAAATGTTCTCTTTTAATTGTAGCGACGTTTTTAATGATATTAACTAGTTATTATTTTAGTGTGGTAGGTCTTTTTACTATTTTATTTTATGGTATCTTTAAATATTTAGAGATAAATAAGGAGAAAATTACAGTAAAGGCTTTCTTTAAAGAGGGATTTAAGTTTATCTTTATTTTAATAATTCCTATTTTACTTAGTGCATTTCTTTTGTTACCAACTTTAGCGTCTTTATTAGGAGGAAGAACTAGTACTAATAAGAGTATCTCATTATTAGAATTGTTTATTCCAGATCTTGATATGACTAGTAATCTTTATTCATCTTATTCGTTGGGGTTAAGTGCTATTTTTATTGTAACATTAGTTTATGGTATGCTTTCAAAGAAGAAAAATGTAAAGGTAATTAGTATTGTTTTAAGTGTTTTTCTTATCTTTCCTATTTTTAACTATGTCTTTAATGGGGGAATGTACTTAAATGGAAAAGCATTTATTCCATTTTTACCTTTAGCGATTATTTTAATTGGCTTATTCTTAAAAGATTGTTATAGTAATAAGAAAATACTAAAAATGACTGCTGTTATTTCCATAGTTTTAGCATTAATCAATATAGTAATTTATGGTTATGAAAAAGATAATTCTCTGCTTTTGTTCTTCTTGGATACTATTATTGTAATTATTACTTTGGTGATTGGTTATAAGTTTAAGAAAAAAATGCTTACTTATATTTATCTATTTATCTTATCACTTTGTTTAGTTATTCCAACGAACTTTAATGATAATTTGGTAACGAAAGAATATTATAAGAGTTTAAAGTATGAAGAGACTAGTAAAAATGTTAAAGATATATTAGATAAAGATGAGAGTTTTTATAGAATGAGTGATCAGTTAGTTAAGTTGGATAAAGCTAATTATATATATGATATAGATTATTATACAGGTAGTATATATTCATCTTCATCTAATGGTTATTATAAAGATTTCTATAACAATTTAATTAATAATGAATTTATTTATAGAAGTTATGGGATGTTAACTGGTAATAATAATATTTTATATAACTTTTATATGGGAAATAAGTATTTATTAAATGATAGTAATGGGATGATTGGTTATAACGAGATTAGTGATGGTATTTATGAAAATGATGATGTCTTACCAGTTTTATATGGAACTAATAAAATTATGAGTAAAGATGAATATAATAGTCTTGATTATTTTGAGAGATTAGATGCTTATCTAAATTATGTCATAGTGGATGAAGATTATCAGGATACTTATGTTAAGAAAGTTAAAGATTATGTTCCTAGTTATGAAATAGTTAAAAGTGATAACTTAACAATTAAAGAAGATAAGGGGATATATTATATTGAAGCTTCTTCTGATAATAAGTTAGTTATTAAGTTAGATAATTTAGAGGATAAAGATATTTTATTACTTAGCTTTAAGATGCTCTATGATAATAAGTGTAGTGAAGATGACTCTTATATTACAATTAATGGGGTTAGTAATAAACTAACTTGTAGGAGCTGGAAATATCATAACAATAACTATAACTTTGAATATTCATTAAGTGGTAGTGATACATTAGAAATTACATTTAGTGAGGGAAAATTTGCTTTAAGTGATTTTGATTTTGCTACTTATAATTATAGTGATTTAGTATCTATTAAAGAAGAGGTTACGCCTTTAATTGTGGATAGAAATAAAACTAAGGGAGATGTAATAGAAGGTAAGATTGAGTTAGAAGAAGATAGTTATATAAAGACATCTATTCCATATGATAAGGGGTTTGAGGTATATGTTGATGGAGAGATGGTAGATTATTATCTTGTTAATAAAAGTTTTCTTGGTTTTAAAGTAAGTGAGGGTGTTCATGATATAAAAATAGTTTATACAGCTCCTTTATTTAAAGAAGGATTGGTTGTATCTTTATTTGGTTTAGTGTTATTTGGAGGTATTTGTGTTGGCTGTAAAAAGATGAAATCATTGTAAATAATTATATAGTAAGTTTAGAAAAGAATTGTGGATATAATGGAATTTAAGGTGGCACGTGAATTTGATGGTGAGAGTTTTGAGGTTAGATATGAAGGTATTCCTAAAAGTAAAAATATTGATGAAATTGAAATTAACCGGATGATAAGAGATTTTATAGATAATTATAAGCATACTAATATGTTAGAAAATGTAACAATATTAAGAACTATATTGAGTGATTATATAGAAACGGGACTTGAACTTAAATATAGCAAGAAAGATGATTCAGAAACTGTTATTTATAATCATATATATAATACTGGTCTTGCTAATTGGTTTCTTTTTATAAAAGATTCACAAAGCTATAAAATAAAATATGATTCTATTTTAGGATTAAAGCTAAATTATTTTAATGAAGCAGGTAATATAAAAAAATATACAGAAGATTTAAGTGAGATTATGAAATATATTTCTGATTTATCAAGTGCTGGTCCTATTGTTATTAACGATACTGATAAAGAATTGATAGAAATATATAAGTTATTTTATAAAGAAAGCCCTGATTTTAGTAGTAAAGATATAAATATTAGAGTACAGACAATGATGATTATATTAGCAGAATTTGGTATTGCTTTAGATTGTGATTATGCATTTAATTTATGGGAAAAAGTAAAAATGCCTGTTTCTTTAACACTTGAAGCGATGGTTAAAAAGTTATATCCATTTGGTAGGATTTAAATTATCAGAAGAGCCTAAGAATATAATAAAGATTGTTGGTGATACTGTTAGTGAGGCAATTTGTGATGAAGAGGATAAAAATGAAGCTTTGATAACTATTAGTAAGGTTATTTATGCTAGAAGATATAATCTTTCATCTAAAGCTGATATTAATGAAATAGCGGGATTTACTAATCGAGGTTTAGATGAGGTTAAGACTAGTGTGCAGTTAGTAAAGAAAATTGAAAAAAGGCTAGATAAATAATTTTTAAAAAGGGTGTAAATTTTTTTTGTAGGTAAGATAATGAATTTTTGATATACTTATTATACAAGGAGTAGTAGTATGTAT
>CALVIR010000033.1 GCA_944331915.1 uncultured Bacilli bacterium
CTTCCAACTTACAATTAATTTAAATTATAAGTCTTATTTTTAGGTGGAAAATCTCCACACTTATTCTACACTAACCAAATTCTTGTTAATCCTTTTTTAAAATGTCACCATATCTTTAGTTAAAATGTCACCACTAAGTTTTATAATTTCTTTATAAGCAAATCATTGATAATAGGCAGTAATAACTCGTCATACTTGCTGTAATATCTTATTTTTAAGATATTACGCACTTCAAAAGAGTTTTTACTGGGTCCCTGTTGTCAATGAGGAATTATAAAGAAATTATACTATAAAATCGGTGACATTTTAACTAATGTTTAACAATTTCCACAAATTCTTCCTCTATTATTGAATATAAATAACAAGAAATTTTTCTTTTAATTCGGCTAGAAATAACCTCTTTATAACCATGTAATTGTTTAATATAAGCATCATCTTTAGTATTTTTTAATTTATAATCAACGATAACTGCATCATTATCACCAATCATTAATAAGTCTATGATACCATGATTCTCTAAAGAACCATTTGTATAAATAAATTCATATTCTTGATATTTTTTATAAGTAGAATACTGTTTCATAAAATCACTATTAACAAAGCTTGCAAGTTTATTTTTTAAATATGTATCTTCAATATCAGGTATTTTATTATTTACAAAGTCTATTCTTTCAAATAAGGTATGAACTTTATTACCATATGCTAAAAGCTCTAATTCTTCTTTACTCTTCTTAACATTTTTCTCCTTATGATATGTTTCCTTAGTCAAAATATCATTACTATGGTTTGACTTATAAATTTCTATATCACTGTTATTAGCAGCTATAAGTTTTATATTTTTTGTAATAAGGTAATCTTTAGAGATATTAGGAATAGCATCATATTTCTTTATATTATTTGCAAATAAACTTATAACACTAGTAATCATCTTGCCAAAATTAGTATATGAAAGACGAACTGAATCTGGCACTACCTCTTTTGTTTTCATCTCTTCTACCAAAAGAGGCATAACAATAATCATCTTTTCTCTTGCTCGTGTTAAAGCTACATAAAGTAGTCTTATTTTTTCACTAATATCCTCTTTAAGAAGACTATTATTTAGTAAAGTTTTTGTAATTAGATTATTAGTTGTCGCAAAGTCAGGAATAATAATACCATATTTATCATCAAATAACACTTTACTTTTATACTCATCACGATTAAAATTCTTCGTAAAATCAGCAAAATAGCAAACAGGATACTCTAAACCTTTAGATTTATGAATTGTCATTATTTTAATACTATTACTATCATCTTTACTTAAAGATAACTTTATTTCTAACTTTTCTTGTGCTGTTCTTACTAAATAATCACTTATCTCAACAATAGTATAATTATTCTTTTCAAGATTTTTAACTAAACTACAAAAGTATTCCATTCTACTAGATAAGATATCAACATCTTTTAGAGTTAATATTTTCTCTTCATATCCTAAAGTATCTAAGATATAAGTTAGAAACTCACTTGGCGTAATAGTTTGGTAGTCTATACCAATAAATATTTTATAGACAGAACTTTCTTTAAAAGTGTTATTTGTCAAATAATCATATAATTCTTGATCAGTATAAGTAAAAAGAAAACTCCGTGCTAAAGAAGAAAAAGCTAATCTAAAGTCTTGCGTATAGTCATTAGTAATAATGCTTTTAGCTAAAAGAAAAATATTCTTTAAAATTGCCAAATCAAAACTACCACTTGTCTTCTCATCTTCATAAATAACTATTGGTAAGGATAATGATTCAAATATTTGTTTATAAGTTGTAAAATTTCTTGATGTATCTAACAAAATTACAAAGTCTTTATAATCAATTTGTCTTAAAGCATCTGAGTCTTGATCATAAACCAAATATGGTTTTGTCATTTTATCTCTAATATCACTAGCAATCAAAAAGGCTTCTTTTTCTACTGCCGTATAAGTTTTATCTTTACTATCATAAGTATAAATATCAAGATAATTATTATGATCTACTTTCGCTTTTTTTACATAAGTATCATTACCAAATATCATCGCATGACCATTATTATAGTCTGCTCCCCCTATATTATCATCCATAATATGACTAAATAAGGTATTTATATCTTTAATAACCTCTTCTCTACTCCTAAAGTTTTTAGCAAGATCAATAACCCTACCACCTATTTCTTTTTTATAGTTATCATATTTTGTCTTAAAGATTAAGGGATTAGCATTACGAAAGCGATAAATTGATTGTTTAATATCTCCTACCATATAGACATTATCTTTAGATATATAACTAATAAAGGTTTCTTGAATATCATTAGTATCTTGATATTCATCAATTAATATCTCTTTAAAGGTATTTTTAACCTCTAACCTTACTGGTTCATATTCACTTACTAATTTAATTGCTAGCTTTTCAATATCCATAAAAGTATAATAGTTATTTTCCTCTTTATATAGAGTAAATCTTTGGTCTAACTCTTTAATTATCTCTAAAATTACTCCTATGGCCTCTTTACTATTTAAAAGGCTTTCTTTAATCGCTTTTGTATCTTCATAAACAACTAGTTCTTTAAATTCTTTTAACATTTTATTTAAATTATCTTTTACCTCTTTCGCTTCACTAGGAAGACCACTTCTTACATTTGGTAAAGCAAGAGGTAAATATTTTCGTCTTTCTTCATAAGTAGTAGCAGTTAAAAAGTTAGCAAATAATGGTTCTAATTTCTCCAAGTATTTTCCTTCAGCTAAAGAATGTAAATCATAATATAAACTAGTGATATTTTCGTATTTAGTATTTAAAAAATCTTTATATTCTTTAATATAACTATCTATCTTTTTTTCGCTGTAATAATTAGCTAAATAAGAGGTAATAAATTCTTGTTTATTTAACTTTAAATCTAGTTTACTATCTAACTCTAAAATTTTACTTTGCAACTGTTTATCGTCTTTTAAACAGAAATTTTTAATTAAATTAGTAAAAGACGAACTCTTACTAACATAATAACTCATAAATATTTCATCTAAGATATCTTTTTTCGCTAGTGTTAAAACACTATCAAGAGCAATATTAATATTTTTAGAAAGATTTAAGTAGTCAGCATATTTCTTTACTAATGAAAGACAATAAGAATCAAAGGTTGTAATATAACAACTATCTATTAGATTAACTGCATCTAATAAATTAGCAGCAGTCAATTTCTTTCTAATTCTCTCTTTCATTTCCAAAGCCGCTTTATTAGTAAAGGTTAAAATCAAAAGTTCATTGATTTTCACTCCTTCTTTAACTTTCCTTAAAACCCTTTCTGATAAAACTGCTGTTTTACCACTACCAGCCCCAGCACTAACTAAAATATTAGTTCCTTCTAAATCTATCGCTAATTGTTGTTCTTCAGTAAATTTAGGCATCTTTTTCTACCTCCTCTTTGTTAGTCAAATATATATAATCTGTTGGGTCTTTAAAACAAATATCTTGATAAGGACAAAACTCACAACTTATATTTTTGTCTTTAATTATCTTTGGTGCTATTTCAAAGTTAGACTGCTCAATGTTATTAATAGTCTTTTCTATAACCTCATCAATTATCTTTAACATTTCCTCTACCTCTTCATCAGATAAGACTTTACTTCTGGCTTTTAAATTGCCATCTTTAGTAAGTCCTAAACCTTTAACAAAACTATCTGTATCATAATCTTCATCTAAGTAGTAAAGACGATCTAAATCACTACTAGCATAACCAACCAAGCGTAAATTCTTCTTTTCTTCTTCTTCATCTTTATAGTTTTGTAATAACATTTGATAGAAAAAGCCAACAAAAGTAGGATTAGTAAAGAGCTTTCCTTTTGTAATTAAATAAATATAAAATGGTAACTGCATATATAATCCATCTTTAAGATAATCTAAATTCAAGGTTACATTACCAGTTTTATAGTCAACAACAATATAATAATCCTTACCATCTTTATTTTTATACAAAACTTTATCAATAAAACCTTTCAAAGTAACTAAAGAGTTTAGCTTAATATCTATTTTCTTTTCTCCGTAAAAACAAGTTAAAAAACTCTTTTGTTCTCTTTCTTTATTAATATCAATAATAAATCTTAATTCTTCCTTCAAATTATCAAGGAAAAATAAATCTTTAACTGTTAATTGATAATTACTTAAAGCTTTCTCATAACTTTTATCAAAATCAAAATCATTACTATAACTATCTTTTAAAACATAATGAAAAATATCCCCTAATTTCTGGTTAAAGCTTTCTTCATAAGTATTTAATTTAAGAATGTTTTTTAAATAGTATTTAAATGGACATTTTGCAAAATCATCAATACTTGAATATGATAAATTATAAGGAGTAAGGTTTCTTTCTACTTTTTTATAGTCATGTTTATAACTATTATAGAAACTACTATTAACATGAGTAGTTAAATAAGTAAAGTCCTCTTTTTCTTCATGGAACTTATAATAAGTATCTAATAACGAAGCCGTTTTATAATTATTGTATTCTAAAGCTAAATGATAGTTATTAGGATAACTTACTAACTCTTCTACTCCTAATTCCGTCAATAAACTTGATTTAGCTTCACTACTTGTTAAAGTTGTTAATTTATATGATAAGGAAATATTTTTAACCGTCCCTAAATTCTTAACAACACTCTCTTTACTAATGCTATTTTTATCTATTGAGGTATTTAAACCACAAATTTCTTTCAAATTATCACTCAAATAATCTTCATCTTTATATATAGCAGGTATTTTATTTTGATTAAACCCAAGCACAAATAGATATTCATCATCATCTAATAGATAAGGTATTTCTAAAGCTTCATTTAAAATATTAACAGCATCTATTCTCTTCTCCTGACTAAGAGATACTTGTGCTAATTTTTCTTTTAAAAGTAAGTCATAATAGTCACTATCTTTTGCATATTCTAAAGCTTCTTCAATTTTTATAACTTGTATTTTCAATTCTTGATTCTTAATCGTTTCAATATCTTTCGTCTTTAAATATTCTCTTATACTTAAAATACTCGTCCCCACAGTTTCTTCTTGATAATTTAAAGGTATATCAAACATTTTAAATATATTTTTTAAAGAATAACCATAGTTAGTATCAATACCTGCTAAAAATATCTTTTTATAACTAATTCCCTCTAAATTAAGTTCTCTTATTTTAGTCGCTACCCCAATTACCTCTTCTTTAAGACTATTATATTTATAGACACTTGTTAAGACGTAATTACTTTTTACTTGTCCTATCTCTACCCTTAAATCTTCAAATATCTTTCTTTCAAATGGTTCTAAAAAAGGATAACCAAGTACAACAATATTTTTTGTTTTAAGATAAGCCTTAAAAGAAGAATCAAATTCTAAGTAATTATTATCTTTTAAATCTCTTAAAATAGCTTGTAATTTTTCTAACTTTGTATCTTGATAAACAGTTTCTAAAGATATCGCATAAAGATTAGAAAGAAGCGTTCTAATTGTTTCTAAATTATCACCTGTTTTCTTTAATAAATAAAGTACAGCTTCTTCTTTTATCGTATAAAAATAATGTTTATTAAATTCTTCTTTCGTCATAAAAGCTATATTATAAAGTGTCTTTCCACTATTTAAAGCTATCCATTTTAATATTTTTACTTTTAAAGCATTAGGTACTATATAAATACTATTATCTTTTAATTCTATCTGCATCTTGATCACCTACTATTTTTTCTGATATACCTATATTAACATCTGAAACAAATGTTTGTCAATATATTTTTATAAAAACCAGATCCCTAGACCTAGTTCTTATTTGTATAGACTTTTTGTTTTCCTGTTTCTTTTTTTGCTTGTTCATTATACGCAAAAGCAAAATAGTCATCTCGTTTTAAATTATCTCTAATTTTTTGTAAATCTTCTAAAGACATTTTATCAATTGTATTAATAGTAAAATAAGGTTCTATCATTGTTTCCTCACTTGCAAGTTCATCTTCGCTTTTAATAACTATTTCCTCATTTCTCTTTGCTGTCTCTTCAAGCTGTCTTCTTGTTTTATACTTTACACCTTCCATATGATTAACATTTTCTAAATCAAGATTGCTATTTAAATATTCCTCGTTTTTCTTAAGCAAATTACATTTTAAAATATCATCAAGTTTTTCTCTAGTACTGACGATTTTAGGAAAATTAACATAAGCAGCACCTCCTAATCCTGCCGTTGCAATAACAGCAAGAGCTACATGTTGTACAAATGTCAAATAATCACCAAATACAAATATTCCAGTCAATGAAGCTCCAGCTACAATAAAATTAACAACACAACATTTAATATTTCGACTCATTTTATTTTTCAATAAATCGCTGTATCCTTTATTATTATCATATTGTTCCCACATTAAATTAAGTACTCTAACCTCATTTTCTTTCATATCAATTATACGTGGATTACTACCATTAGCAGTATGTAAAACTAAATCTCCATTCTCTTTTGAATATGATTTAATATAGATATTACTATCTTCATCTTCTTTTCTAATTACTTTCATTTTTTCCCTTCTCTCTTTCCAAAGTGGTTTTATTATATTCCAACCTAAAGAAAATGTCAACAAAAAAAGACTTATTAAGCCTCTTCTTTTGTAGTTTCAATAACTGTTTTACCTTTATAACTACCACATTTTGGACAAACACGATGAGCTTTAATCATTTCTCCACAAGTAGGACATTTAATCATACCTGGTAAATCTAGCGCATTATGACTTCTTCTCATCCTTTTTCTTGTCTTAGATACCTTTCTAAAAGGTACAGCAAATAATTGAATATCTAACTTTAACATATTATCACTCCTTCTCTTTTAAGTTTAATAATTCTTTAAAAGGATTATTAGTATTGCTTACTTGTTCTTCTTCACTAATAACTTTCCAGCCATCCCCAGTTAAGTTTTTATAATCTGTAACCTCGCTATAGCGAATAGGGATCTCCAGTACTATATTTTCCCATAAAATTTCAATAATATCAAGAGTAAATTGCTCATTTTCTAATTTTTCATACACATTCTCGGCCAAATCAAAGGTAAAAGAATATTTTACCGGTTGCAAATCTACTGAATCTTCTAAAGTCATAACAGAAGAAACCGTAATATCAAGAAATAAATTATCTTTAGTTGGATATGTAAGAGTCCCCTTTACTTTAACTTTATCTAAAGCTAAAATAGCTGTATTTTTATATAAGTCTTCCGGTATTATAAACTCTTGATCTAAATCAAGTTGGGAAATTTTCCCTTCTAATAAATCTTTTATATTCATAATCACCATCTCTTAACAAATACTAAAAATAATAACACAATCATACTAAAACCTACAGACATTCTTTCTTTAATGACATAGCTTCTTTCAAAAAAACAAGCAAAGTCATCAACAACATTAACAATCCAACTCTCTAAATAACGAGGAAGCGTTTTGCCACATGGAAACATATGCGTCTTAATAATATCTTGTTCTAAATCATTTAGTTCAAAATATTTTAAAGAATTTTCCAAAGCAATCTTAGGATGATTAACAAGTATTTTTGTCTTCTTATCACTATAATCTTCTAAAAAGAAATCATGTAAAACTGCTCCTCTAGTTGTCGCTTTATAGTTTAAATGACAAAACTTTGTTATTTTATATGAATAATAAGCAACTCTCACCATATGATCATATCTAGTCATCCCATGATGTGTTATTTCTTTTGTTTTCTGATACTCTTCATTACAAACAATTGGTGCAATTAAATTATTGAATTCATAATCGGGATAAAATGTTCTCATTATAGCCCCACTTTCTTTTTTATGCACATATAATTCTAGCACAAAATCACTTTATAAGCAAGCTCTTTAAGTAAGTTCAGCTTTAACTTTCTTAACCCCTTTCTTAATATCGTTTTTAAAGAAACGATAACTTGCAGATATTACTATATAAATTGGTAAAGCAATAATGATACCAAAGATACCTCCAATCGTTCCTCCAATTGATACCATCATAATTGTAATTAATGGATTTATATTGTTAGTCTTACCATAAACACGAGGAGAAATAATATAACCATCTAGCTGTGGAAAAATAAGGCAAATAATCAATGTAGCAATGAATAAGTTAGGGCTAATTACAGATGCTGTAAGTAATGCTAACAAGTTTGTAATAAGTCCTCCAAAGTAAGGAATAATCGTTGTTAAGGAAGCTAAAACACCAAATAAGAACCAGTTAGGATGGCCAACTATTAAAAAGACGATTGAATACTCAAAAAATTGAATAATCATAAATAGAACAAGTCCCTTTAGATAATTACTTAATTCAGTATCTAAAGATTTAACATACCGAAAATATTTATAACGAGTATTTTTCAAGAATACTCCTATCGTATGTCTAATTTTATCCATATAAGCAAGAAAATAAATAGATACAACAAATGTAATAACTACTTTACCAATAATATCAGCAGTTTTTCCTACAATATCAATACTACCATCTTTAACAATATTACCAATTCCCCCAATAATACTATCAAAATAAGTGCCACTAATATCTTCAACTAGACTTAAGTTGATGTTAAATTTATCTCCAATATCTGCTAAAACCTCTAAAAAGTTATCAGCAAAAGTAACTAATTGATTATATAAAAGTGGTAAGGTAATTACTAATAAAGTAATGATAATAACGGTAACTGTTAAAACAACAATAGTTACTGCTAAAGATTTTCTAACGCCCTTAGCCATTAATTTTCTGACAACAGGATTTAAAGCATAACTAATAGCAAAAGCAATAACAAATGGTAAGCAAATATTAATAATACCAAGGAAAATGTTATACCATGTTCCAATATTTGTAACAAGAATATATAAAAGTCCCATAAGAATTAAGATATTTAAAAGTTTATAATTAATTTTATTTTTATACATAATTATCTCTCCAATAATATCGTTGTAGGTCCCATATTAGTTAAGGTTATTTCCATATTAGCACCAAAAACCCCTGTGGCTAAAGGAACATACTCTCCTAAACATTTATTAAAGTAATCATATAATAATTTAGCTTTCGTTCCATTCATTGCCTTTATATAACTAGGTCTATTACCTTTTGTTGTATCTGCATATAAAGTAAATTGAGAAATAGACAGTATTTTCTGTTTAACATCTAAAACAGATAAATTCATAATCTCATTTTCATCCGGAAAAATACGTAAGTTTATAATTTTATTAACCATTTTTAAAATAATATCTTTATTATCAGTCTCCGTAAATCCCACAAAAACAACTAACCCCTGATCTATTTCTCCTATTATTTTCTTATTAACTACACACTTTGCCTCTTTTGCTCTTTGGATAAGTACTCTCATTTTATTAACCTTTCTACACTTATAATATATGGTAAATTGTCTAAATCTAGTATTAATTTATCTAAGTGATCTTTATCTTTAACAACCGCTTCCATTTCATATATTGCCATATCATTTCTTGATATTGTCTTAATTGAACTAATATTAACACCTAATTTACTTGTAACTTGAATAATATCAGCAAGTTTATTTTCTAAGCTATTAGTTCTAATAAGTAAATCACTGTAGTATTTATTAGATCTTTTATCATCCCATCTAACCTCAATACACCGATCATCTAAATATGAGAGATTATGACAGTTACTACGATGAATACTAATACCATTACCTCTTGTAATATAACCGACAATATCATCACCATAAACTGGTTTGCAGCAAGAAGCAATATTTACCTTAATTTGATCAATACCTGCCACAATTATATCAGAAGCTGTGTCATTTATTTTGACAATTGATTTTAATAGTTTAGGTTTTTCTTCCTCTTCTTCACTTGCAAAGACAATATTAATAACACTATTAGGACTATGTTTACCACTACCTATAGAATAGTATAAATCATCAAGATTGTCTATTTTTAGGTTTTTATATACCTCTTTTAAATTTTTCTCCAAGTAAAACTCATTAATAGAAAGTTTCTGTTTTCTCAATTCTTTCTCAAGGTTTTCTTTTCCTCTTTCAATCAAAATTTCTTTTTCATTACGACTAAAATAACTTTTAATTTTATTTTTAGCTTGTGTTGATTTAACTATATTTAACCACTCAATAGAAGGATGTGCCGCTTTATTAGTATTGATTTTTACAATATCATTACTTTTAAGTTCATAGTCTAAAGGGACAATATTACCATTAACAATCGCTCCCACGGTTGTTTCTCCGACCTCAGAATGAACTTTATAGGCAAAGTCAAGAGGAGTTGCCCCCGTAGGTAGTTCAATAACATCACCTTTAGGAGTAAAGACATAAATATTGTTATTTAATACCTCATCTTTAACACTACTAACAAACTCTTCACTACTCATCTTATCGTTTGATAGTTCCATAATTTCTTTAAAGAATTGTAGTTTCTGCGTTGTTGTTGATTGCAAGTTAGCTGTTTTATTAGAACCATTATTCTCTTTATAAGCCCAATGAGAAGCAATACCATTTTCCGCTACCTCATCCATTTCATAAGTTCTTATTTGAATTTCAAAAAGATAACCATCAATACCAAACACTGTTGTATGCAAAGATTGATACATATTAGGTTTAGGCATTGCAATATAGTCTTTAAAGCGTTTCGGTAAAGGTCTAAACTTTGAATGAATAAGTCCAAGAGCAAGATAACAATCTTGTTCTTCATCAACTAATACCCGTAAAGCTAACAAGTCATAAATATCACTAAATTTCTTACCTTTATCCAATTTATTATAGATACTATAAATACTTTTACTCCGTCCTTTTATTTGATGAGGAATATGATGAGCATTTAATAAGTCACTAACCTCTTCTTGCATTTCATAAACTGTCGCATCACGTTCTGCTTTCGTTTTATTTAGTTTTTCAGCAATATCATAGAAGACTGTTGGTTTTAAATAACGCAAAGCCAAATCTTCTAACTCACTTTTAATCTTATGAATTCCTAAGTGATGGGCTAAAGGGGCAAATATTTCTAAGACCTCTTTTGACTTTTTCTTTTGCTTTTCAACTGGAGTAGCCCAAAGAGTTCGCATATTATGAAGACGGTCTGCTAATTTTACAATTATTACTCTTACATCTTCGCTCATTCCCACAATAATTTTTTTATAGTACTCAACCAAGTATTCATTATCAGTTGAAAAATGTAAGCGCCCTAATTTCGTAACTCCATCAACTAAGCGATAGACAACAAGGCCAAACTTTTCCTTAAATTCTTCTTCTGTAACATCACAATCTTCTAAAACATCGTGTAATAAAGCTGCTTGTAAACATTCTGAATCCGCATAGATACTAGTTAATATTAACGCTACATTTAAAGGATGGGTAATATATTCTTCCCCACTCTTTCGGTACTGCCCCATATGTTTTTCTTTCGCAAAGAAATAAGCATCAAGAATTTTTTCCCGTTCTTTCGGATTTTTTATATAACTATCAACCTTAGTCATTAAATCTTCAATTGTAATTAGATCTTTCTTATTCATAACCCCTCCTAAATTAATTAATCATTTATCCCTTTTATTATCTTTTCACTTACCTCGCTATGTTTATTTTTATTTTTTTTATTTTTCTTTCTTGTAGCAAAGAACACATATAAAGAACCTGCTAGGAATAATGATGAATAAGTACCTGCAATAAGGCCAATAATCATAGCAAGATTAAAGGTAATAATCTCTTTACTACCCATAATTAGTAAAGCCACAACAGGTAATAGAGTCGTTAATGAGGTATAAATACTTCTAGACATTGTTTCTTTAATACTTAGATTAACAACCTCTTTAAGTTCATCTTTAGATAAATTTTCTCTATTCAAAAGATTTTCTCTAACCCGGTCAAAGACAACAATTGTATTATTGATGGAGTAACCAATAATCGCCAAAACTGCTGCAATAAACATAGAATTTATTTCTGTTCTAAATAAAATTACTCCAGCTAACATCATTAAAGCATCATGAACTAAACATAGAACAGATGAAATACCATAACTAAATTTAAACCGGAAAGTAATATAAAGGATGATACCAATTAAAGAAAGTACTATTGATAAGATAGCATTCTTAATCAAATCCTGTTTAACAACATTAGATACTACTCCAATATCAACACTAGCATTATACTTTTCAAGGAAATAGCTTTCAACCTCATCTATTTCTGTATCCATAAGCTCTTCTTTTACTCTAATATCAACCTCTTTATCAGTTATATCAATACTTACACTTTCTAATTCTAACTCTTTTAAATCAGACTCTAATTCTTCTTCACTAAGCTCTTCATTTGTACTTAATGTAATATCACTACCCGCTTGAAAATCTATTCCAAGATTCATCCCTTTTACAGTAAACATAACCGTACCAGCGATAATAACAATTAAGGAGAATACTGCAAAGTATTTACTAAGTCCTAAATAGTTGAATGTTTTTTTCTTCTCGTTTTTAGCTTTCTCTTCGTTATACCCAATAAATAAGTATAATCTCTTATCAAAGAATTTAGTTTTAACAAACATTTTCATTAAAACTCTTGTAATACCAACCATAGTTACCATTGTAACGATAATATTAATGATTAACATTGTTGCAAAGCCTTTAACGCTAGACTCTCCAAAGATAAACATAATTATCGCTACTAGTAAAGTCGTAAGATTAGCATCAAGAATTGTTTTTAAACTAGCTTTACTACCATTTTTAAAGGCATTCTTTAAGCTTCTACCCTTACTTAGTTCTTCTTTAATTCTAGAATAGGTCAAAACATTTGCATCAACAGCCATACCAATACCAAGAATTAAAGCCGCAATACCAGGTAAGGTTAAAACACCTCCTACAAGCCAGAAACTTGCAAAAACTAGTAAGGTATATAGTAGTACTGATACTGCTGATAAGAAACCTGAAAAATTATAGATACCAACTAGTAAGATGATTATAGCAATAACACCAACTATACCAGCATAAAGAGTCATAGTTAAGGTATTATCACCAAAACTTGCCCCTACTGTTTTACTAGAAATTTCTGTTAACTCACTAGGTAAAGATCCAGAATTAATTAAATCAACCATCTCTTCTGCTTCATCTTGTGTAAAATTACCTTGAATAATAACATCACTAGCAAAAGCAGAACTAACTGTCGCTGCTGATATACAATTACTAGTACTAGTTCCACACATACTGCCTTCAGTTGCATATGAATCAGTCGCTTCATCAAAGTCTAGCCATATAGCAATAATATTGTTATCATAATCTTTAACAGCATTAGTAACTTTATAGAAAGTATCTTTATCAGCTACTGCCAAACTAACTGCTGGTCTACCACTAGCATCAGTTGTTACTTTCGCTCCCCCTGCTTTTAACACATCACTAGTCATTAAAAGATTATCTTCACTATCTCTAAATGTTAAAGTAGCAACTGTAGATAAAGTATTACGAGCTTGTTCTTTATTAGTAACTCCAGGTAATTTAACCCTAATCTTATCGTTACCTTCTAAAGTAATCTCTGGCTCTGATACTCCTAAAGTATCAATACGTTTAAGCATACTTTTATAAGTAGCATTTAACTTATCTTTAGTCATTTCACTACCATCAATCGAACTTACTTGGTAAAGTATTTCAAAACCTCCCTGTAAGTCAAGACCAAAGTTTAATGATCTAAATATCGGAATAATAAGCAAACAACTAACAGCTGCAATAAGAATTAGTAAACTTGTTTTTCCAATCATTCCTTTTGTTTCTTTAGCCATCTTTTTCTTTTCTGTTTTAATTTTCTTTTCTCTTTTTTTCATACTACACCTCTAGATAATTTCTTCATTTGTCTTTTTCTCCTTAGCTTTTGCTAGATTATCTTTAATATATTTATCAAGAGCTTTATTATCACAATTAAGGATATCACTCACAATATCATTAAGCTCTAAGTTAGAAGCATTTATCCATTTTGTTACAATAAGATAATTCCAGACATCTTTTTTATGAATATAACGATATCCTAATCTATCTAGTTCACTCATTTTAGCATCTAATGCTGGTTCCACCATCTTATATAATTCTTCTTTACTTTTAAATGTATACTCCATAACTATTCACCACCAATTAAAATAATGCTAGCAAAAAACAATAAGGAAAACTAATATTATTATAGCACGTCTTATCTATTTTGAAAGAAAAAAACTGATAAATATCAGTAAAATATATTTACCAGTTAATAAGAACCTTAAATCACTATATTTACACGTTAATCTTGTCAAGACCCAATTGCAATCTAGGTAATACATTCCCTAGATTGCTGACATCTAACTACCTAGTGTCAGAACGAACGGATCTAATTTAGTCCCCGTTCCTGAAATTATCTGCACATTAGATTTTAGATTCATGGACGGGCGAACCCCGAAAGCAGTGGTCGGTGTGTAGGTGTACACGTTGCCGTAGATGTGGACGTTACGCACGTTAGACGAATTATATGGTGTTAACGTCCAATAAGTTGTTGTTAAACCAGTACTAGAGCTTCCACCTTTAACCGCATACCTCTCAAATTGGCCAGCCATTAATTCTCCTAGTCTTAGTAATCCCACTTTTGATGTCGTTACACTTGTTGTTAGAATATTATCTGTTGTATTAGTATACTTTCCTAATTTATAACTTGCCCCACTACCTACTGTTCCAAGATACCATGTCGTACTATCTTCTATCATTGCTATATCTTCATCTGTCAAATATCCATTACTTGTATTCAAATAGTCATTATTCAAAAATGCTCCTATTGTATTATCACTTGAAAAAGTTGTATTACTACCAAAAGCACTTGTTACAAATGTTTCCCCACTCTTTAACGGCTCAGCACTCGTTATCTTTGTTCCTGTTCCATTTTCATGGCTTACTATACGATATAGATTATTCTCCCCTGTTCCAAACCTTATATATTCGCCACTATATCTTGTACTTAACAATGTTCCTGAGAGATCTTTTTCATTATCTCCGTTTAAGCGATAGGGGTTATCTATTGTTCCATTACCACTCACAATACGAACGCTAGATTTTAAATTTATTGATGGACGCACCCCGTAAGTAGTGGCCGGGGTGCTGCGGTACACGTAGCCGCGGTCGTCGACGTGACGCACGAGAGACGAAGAATAAGGAGTGATACTCCACCAATAAAGGCCATTATTTAAATAACCATTGCTATAAGTTGTTCCACTATAGCTCATAACATATTCATAAATGTTTAATAAGCCCACAGGATCAGTTACCATTGTTGTCTCTGCTGGTTTGGTTGTTGCTGTAGTCATAGTCGCATTCCACACACTATCTAAATTAATAAAATTCTCATAATCTCTTAAATTACCTAAAAAGCCATCTACACTTGTATCATTCAACCAAGCTTCCATATGGCTACCTTCAAAAGCTGTATTACCCCTTGCATTATATGGTATTGCACTTATATTCCACTGGGTTACTAACTTAACACTATTATCACTTGGATCTATTGATACTGCTCTCCATAACTTACCACTATACCAGATATAGTTATTTGGATCTGTTCCTGTTATAAATGTCTGCTCTGGATCTGTTGTATTTATCGCTCCATTTTCTCCTACTCCTGCTAGTAGTACATCTGCTACAGGTTCTCCTCTTTCTTGACTTACCTCTACCCTTAACTTACCTTTGAAAACGTGTCCTGAATAGTTCCCATCAACCTCATCAGTTATCCAAAGATTTAAACTATAAGTATTAGTAGCACCTCCTTCTATTGTTCCGCTATCTAAAACTCTATTAGGATTTGCACCAATACTTGTTAATAGAGTAGCTCCACTATCTGTTCCATTTTTATTAAGATTATACTTTAAATACTTATCATCTATTCTTGTATCAGTACTATCTAGTTCCATATCATCTAAATAAATTGTATACTCTACTGTTTTATTTCCATTATTTACTAAAGTAAATGTTGATGGTGTTAAACTCATCCCTTTACTATCACTTATCCCTATAGCAGTATCTATATTTATTCCTTCACTAGTTTCATTTAAAACTAGGTCTAGTGTACCTACTTTTACTATTTGATCAGACCCGTTTAATGTTATGAAAAAAAATGCATAAGTCAACCCTAAAGCTGCTATTAAGACTATTAAAATACTTATTACAATTGTTATAACTTTTTTCTTTTCTTTATCCTCTTTCATGCTTCACTCACTCCTATATTCTTAGTATAGACATTTTAATATTGTTAATACTCTCTTTTATCCTATTAAAATTATAGAATAAATATAGGGATAACGCAAGTATCTAATTTAGAAAATTAAATTTATATAGACTTTCTAAATTACTCACTCATTCTAGTCCCAATATTAAATTTTACCTAGAGCAATCTTTAAAATTACCCCTAGTTTCCTCACCCAATTTTAAATTTTCCTCATTTGTCTTTGTCTTCTTTCTATGTTAAAGTCTAGCCATCTGATCAGATATATTACATAACTAAAGGAGACGTAAATGGAAGAAGAAAATAAAAAATTTATTAGTTTACTAAGTGATACTACTTTTAAGTATCTCTTTAAAAATACAGAATACCGAAAATTCTTCAACTACTTAATTAAGTCTGTTACTGATATTGATATCAGTGATTTCAAATTATATGATGCCGAATTAAACAGTGGTAATAAGAAAAGGGATTACCGTCTTGATATCTTACTTGTCAAAGATGATATGATTATTTCTGTTGAAATGAACCAATTTCCTGATGATATTACAATGTATAGAAATAGATTATTTGTCTACACTCTCTTATCTAAGAGTTTAAACAGTGGTGAAGATATTAAACATAAATATGTTGTTCAAGTTAATTTTAATAAAGAAAAACACCCCTTTATTGGTAAAGCCTCTTATGTAATTATGGATGAGTTAACTAAAAAGGAAATTAAAGACTTTAAAAT
>CALVIR010000034.1 GCA_944331915.1 uncultured Bacilli bacterium
GCAAGAAACTTAAAAGATATAACATATGATATTAATACAGTTGGTTTGTATTATGAGGATGAAGAAAGAAAATGGGTCGAGAATGCAAAGATAAAATATCATGAAGGGTTAGCTTTGAAAAAGGGAGAAGAACAAGGAAAGTTAGAGACAGCTAAGAATCTGATTGCTATGAAATTACCTTTAAAAGATGTTGTTAAAGCGACAGGTTTAAGTGAAAAGCAAGTTAGAAAATTATGTTAAAAGTATAGATTTAATAAATTGGTTATAAGTTGTTAGGTCAATATTAAATTTTCCTTAAGATAATATTTAATATTCAGGGATAAAGTTAGATGAATTTAAAGAATTGGTCATTTGAATAATAATTTACCTTTTGATATAAGTGTATCAGGAGGAAAGAATATGAACACATCAAGAAGAAAAATTAATCTAGAAAAAGAGGTAATACCTGCTACATCAGACCATGTTTTTAAAGCATTAATGGCTAAGTGTCCAAGATATAGAGTGGAATTAACATCAATGATTACAGGAATACCAAAAGACTTAATACTTAATACTTATTATGAGAAGAATACTGAACATGTAGTTGATACGGCTTTAGAGAAGGGAAGAACATCAGATTATATCTTTGGACTAGATAATTATATTGTTAATTATGAACTTAATGATAGTTTAAAAGAAGGTTTAATAGATAGAAATGATAACTATTTTGATAAGATTAAAGTAAGTATTTTAAAGATGAGTGAAAGTTATCAGAATATGCCAGTATTTATACAAATTAATCTAAATAATTTTAATAAATTTAATAAGTTTAGAGATATAGCAGTATTTAAATCAAGAGACGAGGATGGAGTGGTAGAGACTCTAAAATGGGAAAAATATCATTTAAGTTATAAGAAAGCATTAAGAAAGTATTTAAATGGTAAAAGGTTAAGCAAATTAGAAAAGTATTTAAATGGTAATAGGTTAAGCAAATTAGAAAAGTATTTAGTAACTTTACCGTTAAGAAATAAAAAAGATTTAGATAAAGTTAGTGAAGGAGATGATATATTAGTGGAAGCGGTAACAGAAATAAAAAGAATGACATATGATCTTGATAAAGTAGGACTATATGATATTGAAGAAGATAGGAAAAGATTAGAGAAGACTGGTCTTATTGCTGCTGAGCAAAAGGGAGAAAGGCGTGGTGAAAAACGTGGAATTGAACAAGGAAAGTTAGAGACAGCTAAGAATCTGATTGCTATGAAATTACCTTTAAAAGATGTTGTTAAAGCGACAGGTCTAAGTGAAAAGCAAGTTAGAAAATTATGTTAATAAGAAATAGTTTAAATGAGATTCCATTTATATTGTGGTATTGCTACATCACTTGGAGTTATAAAAAGAAAAGGTAAAGCTAGTAAACAAGAACTAGACGCAATAGATAAAGCTTTACGTAAGTTATTTAATTTTACCATGTATGATATTGTTAGAATGGATGGATTTATTTGACTATAAAAAAGATATTCTTAATGATAACATCAATAATTTATGTGTAAGAATTTATATTTATCTGCATTTCTTCTTTATAATAATGGTTACTCGAAAGAAAACAGTTGTCAAGAAGAAACAACTATTACCTTGAATGATGTTGGTGAAGAGGAAAAAGATGGTAGTTCATTCTTTTGCAATGACCTATATTATTCCGCTTTTTTCTCTCATTTTAAGAAGAAATATAGATTTCTTTAAAGATTATTATTTCATTATTAAAGTTAAACCTTTATTTATGCATGATGATAAAATAATATGTAAAAATAAAATGGAAATCATGTGTTTATTGAATTGGTTTAAAAAGATTATTTTAAGAGTAGACTAAATGGCAGTATAATTTTCTATATTCGCTACTTTTCTAACAAAACTGTAATAAAATTTACAGTTTTTTTGTGATATATTTTTAAGGAAAGGAGAAATTGTATGGAAATTTTAAAAGTTAGTAATTTAAAAAAATACTATGGATGTAATAACAATATTACTAAAGCTTTAAATAATATATCATTTACTGTTAGTGATAATGAATTTCTTGCTATTATGGGGAGTAGTGGTAGTGGGAAAACCACTTTACTTAATACGATTGCTACCATAGATACTGTTACTAGTGGTAATATAATTATTAATGGTGTTGATATAACTAATTTAAATGAAGAGGAATTATCTAATTTTCGTAAAGATAAACTTGGTTTTGTTTTTCAAGATTTTAATCTTTTAGATACCTTAACAATAAGAGAAAATATTGCTTTATCATTAATTATCAATAAAGAAGATAAAAATAAAATAGATAAATTAGTTGATGATATTAGTAGAAAACTAGGTATTGAAGAAATCCTTGAAAAATATCCTTATGAGGTAAGTGGAGGTCAAAAACAACGTTGTGCTAGCGCTAGGGCACTTATTAATAATCCTAAATTGATTTTAGCAGATGAACCAACAGGAGCTTTAGATTCAAAAAATGCTCGTATTTTACTAGAAACTTTCAAAGAAATGAATGAAAAGTTAAAAGCCACAATCTTAATGGTAACACATGATGCTTATTCTGCTAGTTATGCAGGAAGAGTTTTATTTATTAAAGATGGGAAAATTTTTAATGAACTTGTTAAAGGAGAAAAGAGCAGAAAAGATTTTTATGATGAGATTATTGAGGTCTTAACTTTGTTAGGAGGAGATTTAAATAAATGTTAAGAAAACTTGGTTATGCCAATGCTAAAAAGAGTCTTAAAGATTACTTAATTTATGTAGTTACAGTTACAATTGCTTTTACTTTAATGTTTTCCTTTAATCTTATTTCTAACTCTAAAGACATCTTAGATCTTTCTTCAATGATGGAAAACTTTAAATATGTCATGATCTTTGTTAGTTTAATTGTTTGCTTTGTTTTAGGTTTCTTAATTAACTATATGATTAAATATATTTTTAAACGAAGAAGTAAAGAATTTGGTCTATATTTACTACTGGGAATTAAGAAAAAAGATATTACTAAGATGTTTATCTTTGAAAACTTAATCCTTGGTTTTATTTCTTTAATTTTATCTTTTTTCTTAGGTATTATTTTAAGTACTTTTATTTCTAGTATCATTCTAAATGTTTTTAATGCCCCATATCTAGTTAAGTTACCAACTAACTATTTGATACCTATTCTTTTGTCTTTAGGTTATTTCTTTATCATTTACTTAGTTGTCTTATTATTAACGAAAAGGCGTATTAAACGTTTACATATTCATGACTTATTATACTATAATGCTAAGAATGAACATAATAAAACCTCTAAAGTAAAATCTATAATATTCTTTATTCTATCATTAGTTTTAATCATTGGTGGCCTTATTATCTTCAATCAAGAATTTGTGGGAGTAGGCATAGAGCCTAATATTACTCATGTCTTTTTAGCAGTTATCTTCTTAATATTAGGTATTTACCTCTTTATCTTCTCTTTTGCAGATACACTTTTAAGCTTTTTCTTAAAACATAAAGGCATTAAGTATAAAAAAGATAATCTCTTTGTAATTAGACAGTTTAGTGCTAAAGTAAAGACAATGAAACTATCTTTAGGAACTTTATCATTACTAATAACTTTAACTCTTGTTGCTATAACATTTTCAACGATGTTTAATGCTATTTTTGATATTCAATTAGATACCACCGCTCCATATGATATTACAATTATTGATGATGAAGAAAACTTTGCTAAATATATAGATTATGTTAAACAAGACTATAAAATTAATGAAATTTTTACTTATCATGAATATTTCCGTGATGTAAATGTTATTAACGATAATTTAGATGAAAACTATCAAGGATGGAGAGGAGAAGATACTTATATAAAACTAAGTGATTATAACAAATTATTAGAACTAAAAAATAGACCTCCTATTACATTATCTTCTTTTGAATATTATATCCATACCTCTTCAAGTGTTTATGATGGAGTTATGGCGATAAAAGATAAAATTAAAACTATTGATATTGGTGCTAAAACCTTAACTCTTAAAGATATTAACAATCAGTACTATACCTCTAGTTGGTCATATGGTAATGGCTTTATCATTGTTGTTCCTGATGAGGTAGTTAATAATTTGACTAAAGGAACTGACGCTTTAATTATTGATACTTTTGAAGAAACAACCGAACAGTTAAATGATGAATTATTACAATTAAGAGATCCTGACATGTGTCAAGTTGATGAAAATGATAATATTACCTACTGTTATGCTTCTGCTAATATATA
Source organism: uncultured Bacilli bacterium (assembly GCA_944331915.1). Taxonomy (GTDB): domain Bacteria; phylum Bacillota_I; class Bacilli_A; order RF39; family UBA660; genus Onthousia. Next base: position 4,256 of record CALVIR010000034.1, read on the forward strand.
TGTTAAAGGCTATTATTTAGCAACCAATAAATCAGTAATGACTATTTTAGACTTTACCTTATTCTATTTAGCATTCATTTTCACTATCGTAACAGGAACTATTATTGCTGTTCAAAGTATAAATGATGCCATTAATTATAAGAAATATTATAGTATTTTAAATAAATTGGGTCTAAGTCAAAGAGAAATATTAAGAACTGTTAGAAAACAACTATTAATATACTTTCTTTTCCCTGTTATTTTACCATTTATTATTAATTTCTTTATAACGCTAAGTCTAAACAATATCTTTGCTCCATTCCTTGCTAGTAATACAGCTTACTTATCATTTATCTTCTTAAGTTCAATTCTTTTCCTTGCTATTTACTTAATCTACTATTTAATCGCTTATTTTTCTTTCAAAAGATGTTTAGAGTCATAAAAAGTCAGTTGCTTAACCTTGACTAAGAACTTATAGCTTTCTAAAATATATTAAAGAAGGTGATAGTAATGGAAAAAATACTAATCATAGAAGATGATAAAGTAATTAGAGAAGAACTTAGTAAGTTACTTATTAATAATGGTTATAAAACTTGTTTAACTACAGAATTTATTGATATAGGTAAAGAAATAGAACGATTTCAACCTGATTTAATCCTTTTAGACATTGTTTTACCTGCTACTGATGGTTATGAGGTAATTAATAAGATAAAGAAAGTTACTTTAAAACCTGTTATCTTTGTAACTAGTAGAAATAAAGTCGAGGAAGAATTAAAAAGTCTTAAAGTAGGGGGATATGACTTTATTACAAAACCTTATAATAAAGAATTACTTCTTCTTAAAATCAGAAAATGTCTAGATGATGTTAATCCTAAAAATCATAAAGAATTAGTTGTTAATGGGGTTAGTTTAGATCTTCATTTATCAAAGATAAAATATCAAGATAAAGAGATAGAATTAACAAGAAATGAATTCTTATTAATGTATTATTTATTCTTAAATGCTCCTAATCCCTTAAGTAAAGATAAATTATTAGAATATTTATGGAATGATAAATTTTATTTAGATGAGAATATCTTAATTGTTAATATTAATAGATTAAGAAATAAATTAAAAGATATTGGTCTAGAAGATTTTATTAAAACAGTAAGAAAAGTAGGTTATAGATTATGACATTTTTAGAGTATTTAGAAGAAAAAATATTTTTACTTATTACTACCATTATCTTTATTTTCTTTCTTAGTATCTATCTTTTCTTTTTAAATATTGATTTAGAAGTAATAATCTTCCTAATTATCTTAATACTTGCTTTTATTATAATTTCCTTAGTTATAAATTACTTTATTATTAAAAAAAGATATAATAATATTATTAATCTTGTTGATTCTTTAGAGGAAAAATATTTGATTAAAGAGTTAATTTCTAAACCTAAAACTATCTTGGAAAAAGCTTACTATTATGCCTTAGATAAAGCATGTAAAGCCTTAAATGAAAAATTAAGTGAGGTAGAAATATCTAAAGAAGATTATCTAGATTTCTTAGAAAGCTTTATTCATGAGATTAAAACTCCTATCGCAGCATTATCTTTATATACTGATAACAATAAAGATAAAAGACTAAAAGAAGAGGTATTAAAGATAAGTAAATTAGTAGAAAAAATGCTTTTTTATGCCAAGAGTGAGGTCTTAGAAAAAGATTATTTTATTAAAGAAACATCACTAACAGATCTAGTTCATCCAGTTATCTTAGAATATAAAAACTATCTTTTAACTTATCATATTAAAGTAGAGGTAAGTAATATGGAAGAAGTAATGGTATATACTGATATTAAATGGTTAAACTTCATTATTTCGCAAATAATTAGTAATGCTATTAAATATCAGAACAAAAAAGATAAATTAATTAAAATTAGTACTTATCAAACAGCAACTAATATTGGATTAGAAATATATGATAATGGTGTAGGTATAAAAGAAGAGGATTTATCTAGAGTTTTTGCTAAAGGATTTACTGGTAGCAATAGAAATAAGTCTAATGCTAGTGGGTTAGGGTTATATCTTGCTAAAAAATTATGTGATAAATTAGGATTAGCTATAAAAATTGAATCTAAATATTTAAAATATACGAAAGTAACAATTATTTTTCCTAAAGGAAACTATTTTCTTAACGAAACAAAGAAGATAAATTAATCTATCATTATTTTTTAACTTTACATAGCTCTTTAGACTTTTTAATGGGGATTGTTGAATTATAAGATAATAGTAGTGTCTTTAACTTTAAAATCTTTATAAAATCTTAGCTGTCTTACTAATCTAAACAAGGCTTCATCTTTACCTTTTGCTTCTAACATGATATCAATATCTCGTTTTAAGGGTTGTAATAACTTAAGAAATTTAATAAAGGAGTTATAGTTCAGATAAGTACTATGGCTTCTTTTTTCTTTAAAACTTTTAGGACTAGAAAAATGCATCTTTGGGTTTAAATTAGTATTATCCCAAGTTTTAATAATTCTTGGTAATAATTTAACAAGATTTTCTTTTTTATCGTGGTTACATGTATAGTGATGATAATCTAAGACCATAGGAATATTTAACTCTTCACATATTAGAAGAGTATCAGTTACAGTATAAGTCTTATCATCGTTTTCTAATAGTATAATATCTTTTATATCTTTATCTAGTTTATTAAAGTTATCTATGAATCTCTTTAGGGCTTCAATTTTACTAGGTTTACCACTACCTATATGTAAAACACATTTACCATTAATACCTAATAGGTTAAAGATTTCTTGATGAAATTTTAATATTTCAGTACTACTTTTAGTAACTGTATCTTTTTCACTACTTAGAAGGCAAAATTCATCAGGATGAGTATCTATTCGAATGTTACATTTAGTGATGATATTTTTTAACCGTAATAAATCAGCTTTAAATATTTCCTTATAATTAATATTAATCATGGGATGAGTAAGTAACGGAAACATAGAATGTGTCAATCGATAGAATTTGATTTTATTCATATGATTGTATTTTAAAACCCGTTCAAAGTTTTGACAATTTAATTTTATGCGTTTAATTAATATTTCTAATCCTTGATCATTATCATATTTAGAAAACTCTTTAAAAGTTAAAGTGTGAGAATAAATATCTAAAAGAGTAAGAGGATTACCTACATATCCTAAGTTTATTTGCATAAATATCACCGTTATTATTTTTAGCTCTTACACTTTTTTTCATACTAATTACTTTAAATATTTACTTAAATATATTAAAATATAAATGTTTATGAAAGGGGAAATAATAGATGAAAGGTACATTTGATGATGTAAGAGTTGAATTTAGAGTGAGTTTTATGCAAAATAATAATCCTGTACATGATGAAGAATTTAGTGCTCTTTACGGATTAGGTATACATACTTATTTGGAAAGGAATAGATTTGATAGTATGAATCTTACTAGTGATATGTCATATAGTCCTAAGATAGCTCAAATTCAAAGTGTTATTTTTGAAAATATTATCCCAGATGAAGATGATTTAACCTTTGAAGATACAATTACTAATTATCTTACTAATCCTATAAACTATGAGAGCTTTAACGATGTTCAAAAGATTCATGCTTTATGCTTTCTAGAAAGATACAGCATGGATTATGAGAAAACTAATGAAATTAAAAAGAAATATGTAAAGAAAAAGTAGCAACAGAAGAATCAGCTGGAAATTGTTATATTTAAATATTATTTTATTAAAATAATGTAGATAATCTAGTCTCATTGTGTTAAAATTAACTATAAGTAATTTTGTGGTGAAGAGGTAAATAACAATGAGAAAAATGGTTTTTGGTATTATTATAATGCTATTTCTTATTAATCCTTTTAATGTTTCGGCAACACCTGGATTTTTAAGAAAAGACAGTATTAAAGAGTGTAATGGTATAAAATATGGACAACATAGTTCTGATAATCACTGGCATGTCGCAGTTCCTAATTCTAAAGGTGGTTATAATGCTAGTGGCAGTCCAATTTATCAAGATCCGTGTTCTGATATGAATAATAATTTAGATGAAAGTTATAGTAACGATTATGGTAATTATAATGATACACCAGTAATTATTGAAAAAAGTAGTGATCTTTCTTTAAAAAGTATAAAAATAAATGATGAGGAGATTGCTATTAAAGATGAGATGAATTATGAGACTTATGCCGAAGAAGCCAATATAATAGTAACTCCTAATGATATAAAAACTACTGTTGAGTATAACACCTCAGTTAAATTAGATGTTGGAAATAATAAAGTAAGTATAACTGTGACAGCTGAAGATTCTTCAAGAAAAATCTATATTTTAAATATTGAACGTTTAAAGGAGTTAAGTTCAAATAATAATGCTATAATTAAAATAGAGGGAGAAACGATTAATTTTAGAAATGGTAATAGTGATTTGCTAACTATACCTAGTAGTATGGATAGCTTAAATATAGAATATAATTTAGATGATCCTAATGCCACTATAGAAATTATTAATAATGATGATTTAAAAGAAGGTAAAAATAAAATAACTGTTAGAGTAACTGCTGAAAATGGAGATGTAAAAGACTATATAATTAATGTTGATAAAAATAGCGCTTTAGATGAAAATATTAATGGTATTATAGGAGTAGCAGTATTAGGAATTATTGGTTTCATAATTTATCTTTATGTCAAAAAAAGAAAACATAACAAAAGTTAATCAAAAACTTTACATATGCTAGTTTATTTGCTATATTCATATTGACGTTTATGCTTAAATTTAAAACTAATTTTAACTACATATTAATTTATGTAGCTTTTTCCAGTTTTCAAAGAACTTTACTAATGAAAAAGGAGGGATATTATGGCAATTAGTAAAGGAGAATTAGAAAAAGAAAAAACAAAATTAACTAAAGTCTTAGAAAAAATTGATAAAACTCTTGATGATGCAAGTGCTGATTTATTTCTTAAAGAAGAAGAGTTAATAAACTTTAGAAAACTAAACTATAATGACAAATCATCATTTGACCGAGCGGAATTTAGTCAAGTTATGACTAGTGATGAGATGGAAGCGAGAAGAATACTTGCAAAAAGAAAATATTATAAAGCCTTAGTTAATATTAAGGATAAACCTTATTTTGCTTCATTCTTATATAAAGATGAAGAAGGTAATACCCTAGATATTTATATGGCTTTAACTTATTTGCGAAATGATAACTATGATAATATTCTTTATGATTGGCGTAGTCCTATTTGTAGTTTGTTTTATGATTATGAAATAGGGCCATGTAAGTATAAAGTTGATGATACTATCAATAAAGGAGAACTATTAAAGAAACGGCAATATATTATTGAAAATAGAAACTTAATCAATGTTTTTGATAACTCTTTAAATATTAATGATGAACTATTACAAAAGACTATCGCTACTACAGATAATGAAAAAATGAAAAATATTGTTAATACAATTCAAAAGGAACAAAATGAAATTATTCGTAATTTAGATGATCATAATTTAATTGTTCAAGGGATTGCAGGTAGTGGTAAAACCTCTGTTGCCCTTCATCGCATTGCTTTTCTTCTTTATCGAATTAAAAACTTAAAATCAAATAATGTTTTAATCTTTTCACCTAACTCGATATTTTCAGAATATATTTCCAATGTCTTACCAGAGCTAGGTGAAGATAACACTCTTGAATCTACTTTTAGTGACTATTTAAGTTATTTCTTAACAGAATATAAAAATATAGAGAGTTTTTCTAACTTTATCAGTCGTTACTATAAAGGAAATAAAGAAGATAAAGATATTATTTGTTATAAACAAAGTAAAGATATAATTAATGATTTAGATAACTACATTAATCATTTAATAACTAATGTTAAAGTAACTAGCGATATAGAACTAGATAAATTTATAACTGTTGACAGTGATTTTATAAATACTTTACTTAAAGATAAATTTAGCAGGTTTCCTCTTTTTGAACGTCTTGAAGAAATAGCAAAGTATTTATCGCTAAAATATTATGGATCGCCAGGAAAGAAAAAAGGGCAAATTAGAAAATTACTTAAAGACAATCTTAATATTCCCCTTAACTTAAAAACACTTTATAAAGATTTCTTTCAAAGTGATTTTGTTAAATATAAACTTACTATTAAGTCAGTAAAAGTAATTAACTATGATGATGCTTTACTTATATCTTACTTAAAAGGACGTTTATTTGGTTTTCCTTATAATAATTATATTAAGCAAGTAGTTATTGATGAAGCACAAGACTATAACTATTTACAATATATAATTATCAAAGAAATGTTTAAAAAAGCAGATTTTACAATTTTAGGAGATGTTAATCAGAACATTAATCCTTACTATAAATATGAATCTTTAGAAGAATTAAAAGAAATATTTCCTAATAGTAACTATTTAGAGTTAAGAAAGACTTATCGTTCTACTAAAGAGATAATAGAGTATACTAATAAAATATTAAACCTAGATTATGTTAATGCTATTAAAAAAAGCAATCATAAAGATGTATTAATTAGAAAGCCTAAAGATATTAAACAGTCTTTATTATATGATATAGACACTTTAACTAATACTTATAAATCACTTGCTATTATTACAAAAGAAGATGAGAAAGGACAAGAGATTTATAATTTGTTGAAAGATGATTTAAATATCAGTTTACTTAATGAAGATAGTAAGAAATTCACTAATGATTTAGTCGTTGTTCCTAGTTATATTGCTAAAGGTTTAGAGTTTGATAGTGTTATTATTATTGATCAAGATCATAGTTTTAAAATAGATAAATATTTATACTATGTCGCTTGTACAAGAGCAAGAGAGGAGCTTATTATCTATGAGTAAGATATATTTAAGTAAATTAGGTTATGAAAACTATTTGAAAGAACTAGATAAAATAAAAGAAGAAATAGATGAAAATGCTAAACTTATGAGTTTATATGCAAGTGATGATGCCTATGGTGATGGAAAGGCATTGCATAATTAACTTTGCTTACGAAGAGACTATGCATAAAGAAGCTGAACTATTTCAAAAAATATAATAAGAAGAAAAGCATGTTAAAAGATATAGTTATTGTAGATAGTAAAGATAATGGAACTGTTAGTCTCAATAAAAAAGTAGAGTTATTATTTATAGATGATGACTTAGTTGAAGAATACATTTTAACTGGAGATATTAATAGTAATATCGATGATAACAGTATCACTTTAAATAGTCCTTTAGGATCTGCTATTTATGGTAAAAAAGTAGGAGATATTGTAAGTTATAAAGTTAATGATAATACTTATAATGTAGAGATATTAGAAATAGAAAATAGCTATTTTGGAGCACTATAGATGATAAGATTTATATTTTTTAGAAACGGACCAATTATTTAAAAAATTAAAATTGTAAGGATACTTTTATAGGTATCTTTTTATTTGCTTCATACTAAAATACCTAACTTTTAAAAAGTTAGGTATTGAATGACTTAGAGCTTCTAAAGTTTTCTAAGCACTACTCGGTATTAACATACTATTTTAATTACTTATTGTCAAACATTTTGTAATTTTTGGTATTAAAAGAAATGGATGTCCAAGCCTTAAGCCTAGGTATGATATCCACTTCTTCTATCATTAATATAGGTACTAAACAATGTGCAAGGAATTTTTAAAGTAACCTTAATTTTAAAGTTAAATTTCTCTCTTTCTACAAATAATATTCATTAATAATTTAAAAATTTAATGCATAAAACTATTTTTTCTGATACTCTATTACTAGGTGAAATTTATGGAGAAAATATTAATTGTTGAAGATGATGAAACTTTAAGAATAGAATTATCTAATTTACTTACTAATTCTGGTTATGATGTTTTAATACTAACTGATTTTAAAAATAGTAAGGAAGAAATTATTAAATTAAACCCAGATTTAATTCTATTAGATATAAATATTCCTTATCTTAATGGAGAAATGCTTTTAAAAAGTCTTAGGGATAAAAATAAAAATGTTCCTGTTATTATGCTAACTAGTAGTAATAAAACAGTTGATGAGGTTTTATCTATGAGTTATGGAGCAGATGATTATATAACCAAGCCATATAATCCGACTATTTTATTACTTAGAATCAATAATATCTTTAAAAGAATGAAAAAGTCTTTTGACTATTTGGAATACAATGACTTAAAGATTTATCCTAATAAAGGGATAATTGTTAAAGATGGTGAAGAAACATATTTAACTAAAAATGAAATGTTAATATTTACTTTTCTTGCCTATAATAGGGGAAACATTGTAAGTAGAGATGATTTAATGAGTTATTTATGGAATAGTGATGAATATATTAATGATAATGCTTTAACTGTTAATATCAGTAGATTAAGAGCCAAGTTAGCTGATATTGGTTATGATAATGTAATTATTACAAGAAAAAGGGAAGGATACTTATTAAAATGAAATTAGTTAATTACTTAATAGATAAACTTTATGCCATTATTATCTTTATAATATATCTAATCATTCTAACTCTTTTTCTCTTCGCTTTGAAAATATCACTATCTATTATTATCTTTATTACTACCTTTACCTTTTTAACATTTCTAGTTATTTTACTATGTGATTACCTCAGAAAAAGAAGCTTTTATAAAAATTTAATTACTAAATTAGGGGATTTAGATAAAAAATATCTGTTAATAGAAATGCTAAAAGAACCAACTTTCTTAGAAGGAAAAATTCTTTATCAAGTTTTAGATGAGGTTAATAAAAGTGAACATGATCTTATTAGTAATATTAGTAAAAAACAAGAAGAATTTAAAGAATATATTGAACTATGGATTCATGAGGTTAAACTACCTTTAGCAAGTTTAACTCTAATAAACCATAAAAATAAAAATATTTTACGAGAATTAAAAAGAATTGAAGATGATGTTGAGCAGATTCTTTATCATGTGAGATGTGAAAATGCTAATAATGATTATTTAATTAAAGAATGGAATCTTGATAGTATTGTTAAAAATGTTGCTTTAAGAAATAAAGATGATCTTCTTGCTTTAGATATAGACTTTAAAGTAATATCATGTAATTATAAGGTTTTAACAGATTCAAAATGGTTAGAATTTATTATTAATAAGATAATCAGTAATAGTATAAAATATAAAAAAGAAAAAGATTCTGTTATTGAAATAAAAGGGGAAGAGGAAGATAATGCTATAAAGGTTACAATTTATGATAATGGAAAAGGGATAAGTAAAAGTGATTTACCACGTGTCTTTAATAAGACTTTTACAGGTAATAATGGTAGAGATAGAAAAGCGACAGGGATGGGGCTTTATTTATGTAAACAGTTATGTGATAAATTAGGTCATAAAATAGAAATAGAATCTAAAAAGGGGGAATATACGCTAGTTAATATTATTATCTATAAAAAAGGTTTTTATAATTTAGACGACAAATAAAATATAGGAAAGGAAATATATTATGAAATTAGATTTGCGTTATTATTTATTTCATGCTGTAACACCATTAATAATATAGATGGTTCAAAAGAAGAACAAGTTTTAGAGTGCTTAAAACTCTTTTTAGAATCTGGTTATATTTATCCTGGTAATCAATTAAAAGAAAATGTTCCAGAAAAATATAAAAAATATTTTAATGGTTTAGATCCTTATGTCTATCTAGCTTTAACTGCAGATCAACAATTACTTCCTAATATAATAACTAATGGTAGTGAATCAACTGCTTTTTCTTATCACATTCTTTATTCTTTAGCTCTTGTTTTAGATCAACAAGTCTTAGAAGAATATACGAAAATAACTTCTTTGCCTTCATGGGTTTCTTTTGAGGTTTTAATTCCTTCAAAAGTATCTTTATCTCATTTAAAAGCGATTTATTATCCTAAGAATACTCCTATAGATTACATTAAATTATATGAAGAAGATTATACTAACTACCCATCTTTGAAAAAGCAAATAGAAGAAAAACTCTTAACCCTTATTAAAAATGGAGAAAGTTACATTAAAGATTTTTATCAACCGGTTGAAAGAATTCATTCCTTAGTAGATAAATATTACCCTAATGTTCCTATAGTAAATTTAGAAGGACGGATTTTAGAGCTTGAAGATGAACTGCATCTTTTTAAGAAAAATGAAGAAAAAATAAAGACCTTAGTAAGAAGCAACCTTACAAAAAAGTAAGATTAGGTAAGATTAAAAAAACGACAGATGACATAATTAATAGTATAGTTTGTTACTGAGGAGGAAATTATTATGAGTTTATTAAAAATTGAGAATATTGAAAAATATTATGGAACTAGAAGTGGTTTAACTAAAGCGATTAACAATATTTCCTTTGAGGTTGAAAAAGGAGAATTTGTAGCTATTATGGGAAGCAGTGGTAGTGGTAAAACCACCTTACTTAACTGTATTTCTACAATTGATCGAGTAACATCAGGTCATATCTATGTTAATGGTGAGGATATTACAAAACTTAAAGGTAATAACTTAAATAAATTTAGACGTGAAGAATTAGGTTTTATCTTTCAAGACTTTAATCTTTTAGATACCTTAACAGCTTATGAAAATATTGCTCTTAGTCTTTCTATTCAAGATAAAGGATATCGTGATATTGATAGACTTATCAAAGAAACAGCGAAAAAATTAGGAATTACTCATATTCTAAATAAATATCCTTATCAGATGAGCGGAGGAGAAAAACAAAGAGTAGCTTCAGCTCGTGCAATTATTACAGAGCCTAAACTTATCTTAGCAGATGAACCAACTGGGGCTTTAGATTCTAAGTCTAGTAAAATGCTCTTAGATAGTTTTAATTATTTAAATGAAGAATTAGAAGCGACGATTTTAATGGTAACGCATGATGCTTTTACAGCAAGTTATGCGAAAAGAGTAATATTTATCAAAGATGGTAAAATATTTAATGAAATAATAAGGGGCGATAAAAATAGAAAAGAGTTCTTTGAAGAAATTATCAATGTAGTTACCCTTTTAGGAGGGGATTTAAATGATGCTCTTTAAGCTTGCTTTCAAAAATATAAAAAAAAGTATTAGTGATTATACTATTTATTTCTTTACTCTTGTCTTAGGAGTTGCTATCTTTTATGTTTTTAATGCCATAGATTCTCAAACAGCGATGATGAGAGTATCAGCTAGTACAAGAGAAGCGATAGATTTAATGATAAACATGTTATCAGGCGTTTCTGTATTTGTTTCCTTTGTCCTAGGTTTTCTTATAATCTATGCTTCAAGATTTTTGATGAAAAGGCGAAATAAAGAATTTGGTATTTATTTAACGCTTGGTATGAGTAAAGGAAAAATTTCTAAAATTCTAGTAGTGGAAACCTTTTTAATTGGTTTATTATCTTTAGTTGTTGGTTTAATATTAGGATGTGCCTTATCTCAAGTAATGAGTGTTATTGTAGCGAATATGTTTGAAGCAGACTTAACAGAGTTTACTTTTATCATAAGTAAAAGTGCTATTATTAAAACTATTATCTACTTTGGCATAATGTATTTACTTGTTATGATTTTTAATACTATAAGTGTCTCACGTTGTAAATTAATTGATTTAATCAATGCTAATAAAAAGACGGAAACTGTTAAATTAAAAAATCCATATCTTTGTACTTTTATTTTTATCGTTGCTGTTATTATGTTAGGTTATGCTTACTATCAAGTAACAATAGGGGTAACAGAACTACAAGAAACTTGGCAAATCTTTATTCCCATTATCTTAGGATCGGTTGGAACATTCTTATTATTCTTCTCTTTATCTGGCTTAGTCCTTAGAATTTTAAAACGCTTTAAAAATTTCTACTATAAAGGATTAAATAGCTTTACGATAAAACAATTTAGTAGCAAAATAAATACAACTGTTTTCTCAATGACGGTTATCTGTCTTATGCTTTTTGTTACTATCTGTGTCTTTTCAAGCTGTATGTCTATGAAAAATGCTATGACTGCTAACTTACGTGATTTAGCTCCTATAGATATAGAACTATATAAAACTAAAGAGATACCTTATGAGTTTATAGAACTTTATGGTTATAGTGAAGAAGAAATTAAAGATTCTTATATTAGTATTGAAGATAATTTAAAAGCGGTAGACTTTGATATTAATGAGTATTTTACTGATATTGTCGATATTAATACTTATACAACTGAAAGTCTTACTTTTAAAGATACTCTTGGTAGTACTTATGGGTATTTCTTAAATAAATATCCTTATATGACATATGATGCGATTGAAGAGATTATAGCTTTATCTGATTATAATAAAGTAGCGAAAATTCTTGGTAATGAGACTTATTCTTTAAAAGATGATGAATACATAATTATAGCTGATTATGAAAGTGTTGCTGAACTTAGAAATGAAGCTTTAAAGAAGGGAACAACTATTACTCTTAATGGGAAAACTTATTATCCTAAATACAATGAATGTCAAGATGGGTTTCTAGAAATATCAAGTAGTCATATTTTTGAGTTTAGGTAAAAATAAAACTTAATAAAGAAAAGTGAAAATGTGTTATCCACAGATTCACTTTTTTAAGCA